>JANNMQ010000261.1:0-3075 GCA_031398045.1 Rubrivivax sp. | reverse complement strand
TTCCACTTCGCGCATCAACTCGTCGGGCTGGCGCCCTGCGCTGCTGATCGGCGGGCCGATGGAAACGTCGACCAAGCCTGGGCGCAGCAAAAAGCTCTTGCGCGGCCAGCATTTGGCGCTGCTGGCCGCGACGGGCACGATGGGCACACCACTGGCAATGGCCAGACGCGACGCGCCGCTTTTGTACACACCCTGCCCGCCGCGCGGCGCGCGCGTGCCCTCGGGGAACATGATCACCCAGTTGCCCTGCTCGGCCAGCCGCTTGCCTTGTGCGGCCACCTTGTTCCAGGCTTCAGCGCGTTTGCTGCGGTCGATGTGGATCATGTCCAGCCGGCCCATGGCCCAGCCGAAAAACGGGATGTACAGCAACTCGCGTTTGAATACATAGGCCAGCGGGTGCGGCATGAAACCCGGCAGCGCAAAGGTCTCCCAGGTGCTTTGGTGTTTGGCGGCCAGCACCACGGCCGCGGTGGCGTCTTTGGCGGTGGGCAGGTGCTGCAAGCCGTGCACTTCATAGCGCACCCCGCAGATCACGCGCGCGCCCCAGATGGCGACGCGCAGCCAGAACATGGTGGGCCAGTACAGCGCTGTGCCGCGCTCAAAGATCGACAGGACCAGGCTGAACAGGGCCCAGGGCACCACGGTGACCGCCATCCACAGCACAAACAACGCCGACCGCAAACCCCATACCAGCTTGGTCATGACAGGCGCCCGATGATGGATTCACCGCCGTTGTGTTGATGCAGCAAGAAGTCAACAAACCCGCCCAGGTGGGCATGCACCTGACTGCCCGGCACCACAGCCAGCAAAGCCTGCACCTGTTCGGGCCCCAAGCTGGCGGCGCGGCCGCTCTGCACCAGATGCGGCTGGCAGCCGGCAGCGTGCGCGGCCAGCAGGTCGCGGGCGGTGTCGCCCACCATCGGAACGTGGGCCAGGTCCACACCGTAGCGGCGGCCGATGTCCAGCATCAGTCCCGGCTGGGGCTTGCGGCAGTCGCAGTGGTCTTCGGGGGTGTGTGGACAGAAAAACACCGCGTCCAGCCGCGCGCCCTGCGCTTGCAGCATCTGGTGCATGTGGGCGTGCACGGCGTTGACCGCGCTCATGTCGATCATGCCGCGGCCGATGCCGCTCTGGTTGGTGGCCACCACCACATGCCAGCCGGCATGGTTCAGCCGCGCCACCGCTTCCAGCGCACCCGGCACCGGCACCCATTCTTCGGGCGTGGTGACGTGGTCTTCACGAAATTCGTTCAGGATGCCGTCGCGGCCCAGGATGACCAGTTTGGTGGTGTGCACAGTGGCGGCTCTCGGAAATTCCAGCGCTCAGGCGGCCAGCCGCGACAGGTCGGCCACACGGTTCATCGACTGGTGCAGCGCAGCCAACAACGCCAGCCGGTTGCGACGCAGGGCCGGATCTTCGGCGTTCACCATCACATGGTCAAAAAAGGCGTCGACCGGGGTTTTCAGCAAGGCCCATGCGCTGAGCGAGGCGGCGTAGTCACCACGGTCAAACGCGGCATCAGCTTGCGGTGCCACCTGCACCAGCGCCTGCGCCAGTGCTTGCTCGGCAGGCTCTTGCAGCAGCGCATCGTTCACAGCATGGCCCGCTGGGGCATCGGCTTTCTTCAGGATGTTGCCCACCCGCTTGTTGGCCGCAGCCAGCGACGCCGCCTCGGGCAGCGACGCAAAAGCGGCCACGGCCGCCAGGCGCTTGGGGATGTCGCCCCAGGGCGGTTGCAGCGCCAGCACGGCATCCACATCCTGCACGCTGTGGCCCTGTTCACGCAGCAAGCCGGTCAGGCGGTCTTGAGTGAAGGCAAGCAGCTCTTCACGCGCACTGGCGTGGCCCAGCATGGCGGGTGGGAACGCAGCCAGTGCGGCATCCACCAGTGCCGGGTAAGACAAGGGCAGGTTCTTTTCGATCACGATACGGATGATGCCCAGCGCATGGCGGCGCAGCGCAAAGGGGTCCTTGTCGCCAGTGGGCAGCTGGCCGATGCCAAACAGGCCCACCAGCGTTTCCAGTTTGTCGGCCAGCGCCAGCACGGTGCCGGTGTGGTTGCGCGGCAGGCTGTCGCCGGCAAAGCGCGGTTTGTAGTGGTCGACGATGGCTGTGGCCACGCCATCGCGCAGGCCGTCATGGCGCGCGTAATAACCGCCCATGATGCCCTGCAGTTCCGGGAATTCGCCCACCATGTCGGTCAGCAAGTCGGTTTTGGCCAGCTGCGCGGCCTGCTGCACCTTGCTGTCGAGCACCGCAAATTCGTTGCGCGCTTCCACCGTGAACGGCAGTGTGCGCGCGCTGAGCTGCTGCACGATGGCGTGGCTGATGGCGCGCACGCGCTCGGCACGGTCGCCCTGGCTGCCCAACTTGCCGTGGTAGGCCACTTTGGAAAGCGCCGGCACGCGGCTTGCCAGCGTCTTTTTACGGTCCTGGTCGTAGAAGAATTTGGCGTCCGCCAGGCGCGGTCGCACCACCCGTTCATTGCCCTGGATGACACGGCTGGGGTCGGCCGGGTTGATATTGCTGACGACCAGGAAATGGTGGGTGAGTTTGCCTTCCTTGCCGGTTGTCGTTTCCAGCAGCGGAAAGTACTTCTGGTTGGCCTTCATGGTCAGGATCAGGCATTCGGGCGGTACGGCCAGGAACTCGGCTTCAAACTGGCAGGCCAGCACCTTGGGCCGCTCCACCAGCGCGGTCACTTCGTCCAGCAGCGCGTCGTCTTCAACCGGCTTCAGGCTCAGGCGGGCAGCGGCGTCTGCCAGCTGCTGCACGATGCTGGCGCGGCGTTCAGCAAAACTGGCGATCACGGCGCCCTCGTCGCGCAGTTGCGTGGCGTAGCTGTCGGCGTTCTGCAGCGTGATGACCGGCTGCTTCGATTCAAACCGGTGGCCCGCAGTGCTTCGGCCCGACTGCAGGCCCAAAGCGCTGACGGGCACCACATCGGCGCCGTGCAGCACCACCAGACCATGGGCCGGGCGTACGAAGTTCACGCTGGTCCAGCCGGGCTGAAAGTGGGCACCTGTGCCCTGTTCAAGCTGGTACTGCATCACCTTGGGTATCGGCAGCTTGGCC
>JANNMQ010000241.1:0-8509 GCA_031398045.1 Rubrivivax sp. | reverse complement strand
GCTGTCGGACAACCTGTTGCTGCTGGTGGTGTTCTGGGAGCTGACCAGCATCTCCTCGTTCCTGCTGGTGGGCTACTGGAGCCACCGCGCCGACGCCCGCGCCGGCGCGCGCATGGCGCTGGCCGTCACCGGCGGCGGCGGGTTGGCGCTGCTGGCCGGCGTCGTGGTGCGGGGGCAGATCGCCGGCACCTACGACCTGTCGGCCCTGCTGGGGCGTGGTGCCGAGATTCGGGCCGACCCGCGCTTCAACGGGGCGCTGCTGCTGATCCTGCTGGGCTGCTTCACCAAAAGCGCGCAGATGCCGTTTCACTTCTGGCTGCCCGAGGCCATGGCCGCGCCGACGCCGGTGTCGGCCTACCTGCACTCGGCCACCATGGTCAAGGCCGGCATCTTCCTGCTGGCACGGCTGTACCCGGTGATCAGCGGTTCGGGGCTGTTCGAGTTGCTGGTGGCCGGCGTCGGCCTGGCCACCATGGTTTTCGGCGCCTACGTGGCGATGTTCAGGCACGACCTGAAGGGCCTGCTGGCCTACAGCACCATCAGCCATCTGGGGCTCATCACCTTCCTGATCGGGCTGGACTCGCCGCTGGCGGCCGTGGCGGCCATCTTCCACATCCTGAACCACGCCACCTTCAAAGCGGCGCTGTTCATGACGGCCGGCATCATCGACCACGAAACCGGCACGCGCGACATGCGCAAACTGGCCGGCCTGATGCGCTGTATGCCCTGGACGGCCACGCTGGCCATGGTCTCGGCCGCGGCCATGGCCGGTGTGCCGCTGGCGAATGGTTTCCTGTCAAAAGAGATGATGTTCGCTGAGGCGCTGGACGCGCGCATCGGCGTGTTGGGAAGCAGCGTGGTGGCGCTGCTGGCCACCCTGGCAGCCGTGTGCGGCGTGGCCTATTCGCTGCGTTTCATCCACGACGTGTTCTTCAACGGCGAACCTCACGATCTGCCCAAAGCGCACCCGCACGAGCCGCCGCTGTTCATGAAGGCACCCGTGGCGCTGCTGTCGGTGGTGTGCCTGGTGGTGGGTGTGCTGCCAGGGCTGACCGTCGCGCCGCTGGTGCACATTGCCGCCACCGCGATGCTCGGCGCGCCGCCGCCCATTTACAAGCTGGCGTTGTGGCACGGCTTCAACGTGCCGCTGCTGATGAGCGGCGTGGCGCTGGTGGCCGGCGTGCTGTTGTACTTTGCTTTGGCACGCGGCCGGCGGCTGCACCTGCACCATCCGCGCGGCTGGACCGGGCGGCTGGTGTTCACGCATCTGTTCGACGGCGCTTTTGCTCTGGCCGGTCGCCTCACGGGGCGCCTGGAGAACGACTCACTGCAACGCTACGTGGCCTGGATGTTGGCAGCGGCCTGTGCGCTGGCCGCCTGGCCGCTGTGGGGCGGCTGGCTGGGCGACCAGCCCCACCTGGGCACGGGCGACCGCATGCAGCTGCCCGCGTCGCCGCTTGCCGTTGGCCTGTGGGCGCTGCTGCTGGCGGCCTGTGGCGCGCTGGTGCTGTCCCACCACCAGCGCTTGCATGCCGTGGTGCTGGTGGGCGCCGTGGGTATGGTCGTGTCGCTGGCCTTCCTGGGCCTGTCGGCGCCCGACCTGGCGATGACGCAGCTGTCGGTGGAGGTGGTGTCCACCGTGCTGCTGCTGATGGGGTTGGCGCTGCTGCCGGCGACGACGCCGCGCGAGTCTTCGGCCGCCAGGCGCCTGCGCGACGGCCTGCTGGCCAGCGTGGCCGGGCTGGGCATGGCCTGGTTGAGCTGGCTGGTGATGACGCGCGACCACGATTCCATGGCGTGGTACTTCCTGGAGAAATCGATTCCGGAGGGTGGCGGCGCCAACGCCGTCAACGTCATCCTGGTCGACTTTCGCGGCTACGACACCTGGGGTGAGATTACTGTGCTGGGCATCGCGGCAGTTGGCGTGCTGGCCTTGCTGGACGGCCTGCAACTAAAGCGTGGCGTGGCCGACGAGGCCGGCCGTGTGTGGACCTTCGCCAAGTCGCCGCTGATGCTGCGCGTGGTGGCGCGGCTGATACTGCCGCTGGCGCTGGTGGTGTCGGTCTACATCTACTGGCGCGGCCACAGCATGCCCGGTGGCGGGTTCATTGCCGGGCTGGTCACCGCCGTGGCCCTGGTGCTGCAGTACATGGCGCTGGGCCAGCAGCGCGCCGACGCCCAGCTGCACGCCGCGGGCGGCCGGCGCTACGTGGTCTTCATCGCCATCGGCCTGGGCATCGCGGTGTTCACTGGCCTGGGTGCGTTGGCCTTCGGCCGTCCTTTCCTGACCAGTGCCTCGGGCCACCCGGTGGTGGCGGTGCTGGGTGAACTGGCGCTGTCCACCGCGGCGCTGTTCGACCTGGGCGTGTACATCACGGTCGTGGCGTCGACGCTGCTGACGCTGTCGGTGCTGGGCGCGGCCAGCAAGGACGGCGGCGCCGCCGTCAGTGGATCGGGAGCGCCCCGATGACCATCAGCCTCGAATTCCTGCTCGCCAGCGGCATTGGCGTGGTCACCGCCAGCGGCATTTACCTGCTGTTGCGGGGCCGCACCTTCCCCGTGGTGCTGGGCCTGTCGATGCTGGGTTATGCCGTCAACGTCTTCATCTTTTCGACGGGGCGGCTGTGGTTGGGCGCGGCGCCCATCGTGGCTGGCGGGCCCGATGTGGCCGACCCGCTGCCGCAGGCGCTGGTGCTGACGGCCATCGTCATCGGCTTTGCGACCACGGGCTTTGTCATCGAACTGGCCCTGCGTGCGCGCGCCGAGACGGGCAGCGACCATGTCGACGGCTGCGAACCCAGCAACGCCGACCGCGGCCAAGCCGGTGATGGGGACGGCACCCGGCCATGAACTTCGTCGACCACCTGCCCATCGCGCCGGTGCTGCTGCCGGCGCTCACCGCCGTGCTGCTGCTGGCGCTGGGCGACAGCCCGGCGCGTTTGCTCTGGGCGCGGCGCCTGGCGGTGGCCTCGGTGCTGCTGGGCGCGGTGCTGTCTTGGCGGCTGCTGGAGCTGGCGGCCAGCGGCGTGCTGACGGTCAACCGCTTGGGCGAATGGCCGGCGCCTTTCGGCATCGTGCTGGTGGTTGACAGGCTGTCGGCCCTGATGCTGGCCCTGACATCCGCCGTGGCCGTGCCGGTGCTGTGGTACGCCACGGCCGGCTGGGACACGCGCGGGCGCCACTTCCACGCCCTGTTCCAGTTCCAGCTGATGGGCTTGAACGGCGCCTTCGTCACCGGCGACCTGTTCAACCTGTTTGTGTTTTTCGAGGTGCTGCTGATCGCCAGCTATGTGCTGATGCTGCACGGCCTGGGCCGTCAGCGGCTGAAGGCCGGGCTGCACTACGTTGTCCTCAACCTCGTCGCTTCGGCCTTGTTCCTGATTGGTGTGTCACTGCTCTACGCCTTCACCGGCACGCTCAACTTTGCCGACCTGGCGCTGCGCGTGCCCCTGGTGACGGGCCCGGAGGCGGCGGTGCTGCAAGCCGGGGCGCTGATCCTGCTGGTGGTCTTCGGCTTCAAGGCGGCCCTGCTGCCGATGGCGATGTGGCTGCCGGCCACCTATGCCGCCACCAGCGCGCCGGTGGCGGCGCTGTTCGCCATCATGACCAAGGTGGGGGTCTACGCCATCCTGCGTGTGCACGGCGTGGTCTTTGGGGCAGGCGCCGGGGTGTCGGCCTTCACCGTGCAGCCGGTGCTGCTGCCGCTGGCCCTGGCCACCAGCGCGCTGGGGGTGCTGGGCGCGCTGGCGGCGCAAACGCTGCCGCGGCTGATCGCCTGGCTGACTGTCGCCTCGGTGGGCACCATCCTGGCGGCCCTGGGCCTGTTCGGCGAGGCGGCCTGGTCGGCCGGGCTTTACTACCTGCTCAACTCCACCCTCGTGGTGGCGGGCCTGTTCCTGTGGGCGGAGATCGTGGCCACGCAGCGTGGCCGCATGGCCGACCGGCTGCAGCCGTGCCTGCCCGTGGCTCAACCGGCGTTGCTGGGCTTGATGCTGCTGGTGCTGGCGGCCTCGATGGTGGGGCTGCCGCCGCTGCCGGGTTTCATCGGCAAATTGATGCTGCTGCAGGCCTCGGGCGGCCACGCTTGGGCGGTGGCGGTGTGGTCGGTGCTGCTGGTGGGCGGCTTCTTCAGCCTGGTGGGCCTGGCGCGCGCGGGCAGCGTGCTCTTCTGGGGTGCGCGAAGCGACGGCCCTGTGGGCACTTCGGTGGCTGGCGGCCGCCAGCTCGGTGCGGCAGTCGGGTTGCTGTTGGGTAGTGTGCTGCTGAGTGTGTTCGCAGCGCCGGTGCAGCGCTACACGGCGGCCACGGCAGCGCAATTGATGGACACGGCGGCCTACGCGCGTGCCGTGCTGCCGGAAACCGGGGGCGAGCGCGCGCGCACCACGCGGCCCTACCGCATGCCGCAGCCGGCAGCGAAGGACGCAGGCCCGACGAGCAGGGCCAAGCCATGAAGCCAAGCTGGTTCGCCCACCCTGTGCTGTCGCTGCTGCTGGCGGCCACCTGGCTGCTGCTGCAGCAGAGCCTGTCGGTCGCCAACCTCATCACCGCGGTAACGTTAGGGCTCGTGGTGCCGCGGCTGGTGCACGGCTTCCTGGGTGCGGGCGTCGTGCCGCGCTCGTGGACGGCCGCGCTGCGCTTCACCGGCCTGGTGCTGTGGGACATCGTGGTGTCCAACATCACGGTCGCCCGCCTGGTGCTGTCGCCGACTGCCCGACCGCGGCCGGCCTGGGTGGTGGTGCCGTTGACGCTGCGCGACCCCACGGCCATCACGCTGTTCGCCACCGTCATCACCACCACGCCGGGCACGGTGTCCTGTGTGGTCGATGAAGACAAGCGCTTCATCCTGGTCCACGCGTTGGACTGCGACGACGCGGCGGCCATGGCCGCGCAGATGAAAGAGCGCTACGAGCAGCCGTTGCAGGAGATCTTCGAATGATCCTGGTCTGGGCCCTGAACTTCGCGTTGTTCGCCGTCGTACTGGCCATGCTGTTGTGCGGCTGGCGTTTGCTGCGCGGGCCGCAGACCACCGACCGGCTGCTGGCGCTGGACACCCTGTACATCAACGCCGTGGCGCTGGTGATCCTGCTGGGCATCCAGCTGCGCAGCGACCTGTTGTTTGAGTCTGCGCTGATCATCGCCATGCTGGGTCTTGTATCCACCGTGGCGTTGGCGCGTTATGTCAGCCGCGGCGACGTCATCGAATGAGGAGAAAGTCTGCATGATCGAATTGCATGGGGCCGTTGAATGGCTGCTGGCCGCGCTGCTGGTGCTGGGCGGCGTGTTCACCCTGGTCGGGGCCATCGGCCTGGTTCGCTTCCCGGATTTTTTCATGCGCCTGCACGCCCCCACCAAAGCCACCACGCTGGGCGTCGGCGGGGTGTTGCTGGCCAGCATGGGGTTGACCTGGTTGCAGGGCGGCTACGGGCTGCACGAGCTGCTGATCACGCTGTTCCTGTTCGTCACGGCCCCCGTATCGGCCAACCTGCTGGCCCAGGCCGCGTTGCATTTGCGCGTACCGAGTCGGGCGCCATTGCCGCCGGACCAGCCCCAGCAATAACCAGCGCCCCATCAACAGCCGGCCACAGCCGACAGGGGGCCTATTTCTGCTTCGGCTGCCGAATCACCACCACCACCAAGGTGATTACGGTGATGGGCACCACGAAGCTGAGCATGGCGGTGCTGAAGGTGCCCAGCGCGGCGTGCTTCTGTGCGGCCAGAGTCAGGTAGGCCACGTATGCGACGTAGTAAGCCAGGAACACGCCGCCTTCCCAGCGTGCGATCTCTCGCCCGGTTATGAACACCGGCAGGCAGGCCAGGGCCACGGCAATCATCACCCAGATGTCGAAGGCCAGCAGCGAGGGCGACATTGCCAGCCCCATGTCGCCCGCCACCAGGCCGGACAGCCCCAAGCAGCCCAGGATGTTGAAGGTGTTGCTGCCCACCACGTTGCCCACGGCAATGTCGCGCTCGCCCTTGATGGCTGCGGTGATCGACGTGGCGACCTCGGGCATTGAGGTGCCGGCTGCCACGATGGTCAAGCCAATGACGAGGTCGCTCACGCCCATCTGCTTGGCGAAGGCGACCGAGGCCGTGACCAGTGCGTCAGAGCCCATCACCAAAGCCACCAAGCCGGCGGCGATCAGCAGCAGCTGCGCCGGCAGTTTTGCGTCCCAGGCGTCCGGCGCGGCGCCCTGGATGTCCTCGCTGATCGAGTCCTGCACCGCAGCCGACTCGCGGCGCGACTGCACCACCAGAAAGATGGTGTAGGCCAGCAGCAGCGCAAACAGCACAGCGCTGTCCAGGAAGCTGATCTTGCCGTCCAGCCCCAGGGCCAGCAGCAACAGCGAGGCGCCGATCATGATGGGCACCTCCTGCCTGATCAGCTGCACGTTCACAACCAGGGGTGTGATCAAGGCGCTAACACCCAGAATGAACAGCACGTTGAAGATGTTGCTGCCCACCACGTTGCCGGTGGCGATGTCGGCGTTGCCGTCCAGCGCCGCGCCCACCGACACCGCCACCTCGGGCGCGCTGGTGCCAAAGGCCACGATGGTCAGGCCCACCACCAGCGGTGAGATGCCAAACGACAACGCCAGCTTGGAGGCCCCACGCACCAACAGGCTGGCGCCGATGACCAGGCCGGCCAGGCCGGCAGCAAACAACAAGGCGTTTTGCAAGACGCTGCCCAGCCCTGATGCTCAGTGATCGGGCTTGGTGGTGTGTGCCATCAGCTTGTCGGCGTAGGCGATGGCCAGGGCCGAGAAGAGGAAGGCGATGTGGATCAGGGTCTGCCACATCAGCACCTTGTCGGTGTAGTTGGCGGCGTTGATGAAGGTCTTCAGCAGATGGATGCTGCTGATGCCGATGATGGCCGTGGCCAGCTTCACCTTCAACACCGAGGCGTTGACATGACTCAGCCATTCGGGCTGGTCGGGGTGGTCGTCAAGGTCCAGTCGCGACACGAAAGTTTCGTAGCCACCGATGATGACCATGATGAGCAGGTTGCTGATCATCACCACGTCGATCAGCGCCAGCACCACCAGCATGATGATGGTTTCGTTCAGCGCGGTGACTTGGAAATCGCTCTTGTAGCCGATGCTGCCCACCAACTGCGCCAGGGCGTCCTTGTTGCCAAACACGGCTTCGACGAGGTGCACCAGTTCAACCCAGAAATGGAACACATAGACGCACTGCGCGACGATCAGGCCCAGGTACAGCGGCAGCTGCAACCAGCGGCTGGCGAATATGAAATTCGGCAGCATGCGTTGGCGCGACTTTTCGAGCGGGGGTTTGGTGGTCATGTTGGGCTGGTTGGGTGTGTCGGCCGGGCGTGTGCTGGAGGGCCGGTGTCTGGTGGTCCTGGCCGGCAGCGCAGGTCGGTGCGCATAGTCGATGCGCAGTCTTCGGGATTCCCCTAATCTGAATTGTAGTGAAGCGATTCAGCCTTCTGACCAAAGTTTGGGCCTGCACCGTAAGGGGTTCGTCAGAGCCGGGGCCTACCTTTCGCCCCAGGCAGAAGAATCCTTTAGTTCCAACCAGGAGACACGTTCCATGTCCAGCGACCAACCCACCGAACTGAAAACCCACCAGCCGCCCGCCGCCCTGGTGGCCGCCGCGCGCGTTTCTGGCATGTCCGCCTACCAGGCCCTGTGCGACGAAGCCGAGCGCGACTTTGAAGGCTACTGGGCCCGGCTTGCGCGCGAGTTTTTGAGCTGGAAGACGCCTTTCACCCAGGTGCTGGACAGCAGCCAGGCGCCAATTTTCAAATGGTTTGCAGACGGCACTTTGAACGCCAGCTACAACTGCCTGGACCGCAACGTCGAGCGCGGGCTGGGTGACAAAACAGCCATCATCTTTGAAGCCGACGACGGCGCGGTCACCAAGATCAGCTACAGCGATTTGCTGGCCAAGGTGTGCCAGTTTGCCAATGCGCTGAAGGCGCGCGGCGTGAAGAAGGGCGACCGCGTCATCATCTACATGAGCATGGGCATCGAAGGCGTGGCTGCCATGCAGGCTTGCGCGCGCATCGGTGCCACGCATTCGGTGGTGTTCGGCGGCTTCAGCGCACAAAGCCTGCGCGACCGCATCCAGGACACCGGCGCGGTGATGGTCATCACCGCCGACGAACAGTTGCGCGGCGGCAAGCAGTTGCCGCTGAAGGCCATCGTCGATGAAGCCATTGCGCTGGGCGGCTGCGACAGCATCAAGAAGGTGATCGTCTACCAGCGCACCGGCGGCAAGATCGCCTGGAATCCAGCGCGCGACGAGTGGCTGCACGAAGCCACCTACGACCTGCCCACCAGCTGCGAGCCCGAGTGGGTGGGCGCCGAGCACCCGCTGTTCCTGCTCTACACCTCGGGCTCCACCGGCAAGCCCAAGGGCGTGCAGCACTCCACGGGCGGCTACCTGCTGCACGCGGCGCTGACCTGCAAATGGACCTTCGACCTGAAGCCCGAGGACTGTTGAAAGTCTGGGCAGGCATCGGTGCCGTCGTATGCGTGATCGGGGT
>JANNMQ010000240.1:0-2444 GCA_031398045.1 Rubrivivax sp. | reverse complement strand
TCCTTCCAGCCCGAGCCGGCGACGTAGCCGCGCACCACGGCCTCGCAGGGCACGGGTGTCAGGCGCTTGACCAGCATGGCACGTCCCTCGACCTGCGCCACCTCGCCGGGCGCGACGACGCTCTCGGGCGGCTGGCCCGTCAGGTGGTTGGGCACGATGTCCTGCAGGTGCCGGAACCAGAACAGCGCCATCTGCGTCAGCAGCCGGCCCTTGCCGGGCACCGGCGCTTTCATCACCACGTCGAAGGCACTCAGGCGGTCGCTGGCCACCATCAGCAGGCGGTCGCTGCCGACGGCGTAGTTGTCGCGCACCTTGCCACGTGCCAGCAGCGTCAGCGACGGGATGTGCGTGGATGGAACAGCAGGGCCGAGGTGGCTCAAGGTGGGGGCGGTCATGGGGGCACGCGGGAGTGAATCTGCTATTTTGCTTGCAGCAGGCTCTGCAGCATCGTGATGCGGCCGGCCGTGGCGTCCAGGCTTACGCACAGGCCCAGGGGCAGCGGCCGGTTGGGCGTGCCGTGACCACTGGGCCAACCCGCGAGCAAGGGTTTGGCCAGCGGCACCAGCGTGTCGTGCAGCAGTTGCAGGGGCGGCGCTGCGTCGGCGAAGCTGCCCAGCACGAAGCCGGCCACGGCGTCCAGCACGCCGGCCAGGCGCAGCTGCGTCAGCAGCCGGTCGACGCGGTACGGCTCTTCGTTGATGTCCTCCAGGAACAGGATGGCGCCGCGCGCCTGCCAGGCCCACGGTGTACCCAGCAGGGCCGCCACCAGGCTGAGGTTGCCGCCGATCAGCGGGCCTTCGGCCTGCCCGGCGACGCGCAGGGCGTCGACAGGCAACTCCGGCGCCAGCACGTCGCCCGCGCGCAGGCCGTGGCGCAGCACGTCCAGCAAGGCCGCAGCGTCGTCTTCGCGGCCGGGCTTGACGAGGTCGGACGCCGGCATCGGGGCGTGCAGGCTCGGCAGGCCGTGGCGAGCCCACAGCGCGTGCAGTGCGGTGATGTCGCTGTAGCCGATCAGCAGTTTTGGGTGGCGGCGCAACAGCTCGCCGTCGACGCCGTCGAGCAATCGCATCGCGCCGTAGCCGCCGCGCAAGCAGTGGATGGCAGCCACTTCGTCGTCGGCCATTGCCGCATGCAGGTCGGCCAGGCGCAGTGCGTCGGAGCCCGCAAGGTAGCCGGTGTTGGCGCTGCAACTGTCGTACAGCCGAACGCGATAGCCCCAGCGCGTGTAGAGCGCCTGCACGGCGGGCAGCACGTCTGTGGCCGCCGGGCCGGCGGGCGCGATGACGCCGATGAGATCGCCCTCGCGCAGCGTATGGAAGCTCATTGTCTGATCTGCTCCATCAACCGATGCACCGACGCGCCCAGCGCCGGCAGCCGCCAGGTGGTGGCGCAAGCCTCGTGCGGCGCATAACGCCGGCCCAGGTTCGTGAACACGGCGACCAGGTAGTGGCAGCCTGCGGTGCGCACGATGCCGGCGTCGGAGGCGTAGTTGGTGGTGGTGCCGGTCTTGTGCGCAAAGTCAGGGGCATCGGGCAAGCCAGGCAGCCAGCCCGGCACGGCGTGCAGGCTGCCGCTGGACAGCACCTCGTTGCGCTGTTGGTGCGACAGCACCGCGCGCAGCCGGTCGCGGGCGGCGGGTTGCAGCAGCAGGGTGTGTGCGGGCAACCACGGTGGCGGCGGCGCCTCGGCATCCAGCAGCCACAACAGCCGCACCGTGTCCCAGGCCGTCATGTGGATCTGGCCGACGCCAGCGCCGTCGGCATTGCGCCAGCCGCCGCCGGGGGTGGTGCGGTTGAGCTGCAGCGTGTGCAGGCCCAACTGCGCAAAACGCTGGTTCAGTGCGTCCACCATGCCGCAGCGGTGCAGCAGCGCCACGCAGGCGTCGGTGGCGTCGTTGTCGCTGATCACGATCATGGCTTCCAGTTCGTCCGGCCACGGTGTTTTGCCGGCATCCACCGCCAGGCCCACGCCCACTGCCACCATCAGTTTCAACAGCGACGCCGGGTAAGGCGCCACGAAGCGGTGCGGGCCGCTGCCGTGCAGATGGGTCCACTGCAAGTGCTGCCAGTCGGCTCCCGGCAGCCAGGCGGGCGACTCCAACGACGCGTCCCGCTGGTCGGCATCGAATCGGATGTTCCGCACCGCGCCGGCCTGCGCGTCGATCTCGGTGATCACGCCGTTCGGGTGTTCGCGCGAAAACAGCACGTTGGCAATACGGGGTGTGCGAGCGGCTGCGCCCGGCGGCGAAAACGACACCACGGCCAGATCGATGCTGGGGAAGGCATCCACCGCCTGGCCGCTGCGCCCGGCGTCGGCGGTGTGGCCGAAGTCTTGCGCCTGCACGAATTGCAGAATTGCGGCGGCCAGGTCCATTCAGCGTGCGGCCTGCAAGGCATGGCGCAGCTGCGCGGCCATGTCCTGGCCGTTGACCAGCCGCTCCACCA
>JANNMQ010000236.1:0-2525 GCA_031398045.1 Rubrivivax sp. | reverse complement strand
CTGGACATTGGGGCCAGCGCACAAGACGCCGCGCTGGCGATGGCGCGTGTGGGCGTGCGGCACCTGCCGCTGACCGAGCAGGGCCGGGTCGTCAGCATCGTCTCTGAACGCGACCTGTTTGCACTGCAGCGCCTGTCGCTGCGACATATCAGCTCCGTCTTGCGCAACGCGCCCGATGTGGACCACCTGGTGGCCGCAGCGGCCGAGATCCGCCAGCTGGCTGGCCAGCTGCTGACCCAGGGCCTGGCAGCGCGGGCGCTGACCGCCATGCTCAGCCACTTGAACGACTTGTTGACCGAACGCGTGGTGCAGCTGCTGGCGCGCGCGCAGGGCCTGGACCTGCGGCGCGCCTGCTGGCTGGCTTTTGGCTCTGAAGGCCGTTCAGAGCAGACCATCGCCACCGACCAGGACAACGGCCTGGTGCTGGTGGATGACTGCAGCGACGACGAGCGACAGCGCTGGCTGGCTTGCGCGCTGCAGATCAACCAGGCCTTGGACCGCTGCGGCTACCCGTTATGCCAGGGCCAGGTGATGGCCAGCAACCCCGAATGTTGCCTGACTCTGGCGCAGTGGCAGCAGCGTTTTGACCGCTGGATGGACCACGGCGCGCCGCAAGACTTGTTGAATGCCAGCATCTATTTCGACCTGCGCGGCTTGTGTGGGCAGGGGGCGCTGGCGCAGCAACTGCGCGAGCACATCACCACCCGCGCGCGCAGCTTGCCAAGGCTGTGCAAACAGCTGGCCGACAACTCGCTGCGGCTGCGGCCCGCACTGAACTGGCGCGGCGCGCTCGACACCGAAAACGACGGCCCCCACGCCTGGATAGACCTGAAGCTGCGCGGCACCGCCCCCTTGGTGGATGCGGCGCGTCTGCTGGCGCTGAAACACGGTGTTGCTGCCACCAATACCCGCGAACGCCTGTTGGCCGTGGCACCCGCGCTGCACGTGGCCGAACCCGAGGCGATGGGCTGGGTGGCCGGTTTTGAGGTGCTGCAACTGATGCGCCTGCAGCGCCAGCTACCGCCCACACCCAGGGCGGCTTCAGCGGCTTCAGCGGCTTCATCGGGTGCAGTCAGCCCAGTTACTGCTGCGGCCGCTGGGCACCAGGTTCAGAGTTTCAGCGCCAACCCCAATGCGGTGGACGTTCAAAGCCTGAGCGCCATCGACCGCCGCCTGCTGAAAGAGGCCTTGCTGCAAGTGCGCGCGTTGCAGCAGCGCATCCAGCTTGACTTTGCAGCCTGAGCCCGCCGGGCCCGTCACCAGCCCCGCACGATAGCTTCAGTACAACGGGCCACCTGGCGGCACCATGGAGGGCGGCAGGATGGGCACCGCGGCGGTGTGCTCGGTCAGGCCACCCGGCTTGGTAGGGCCGGGCTCTTCACCATCAGGCACTTCAGTCAGCAGGGCCATCGCACTGCGCACCAGCGGCCAGGCGAGCGTGGCGCCGGTGCCGTCGGTGCTTTCCATGCCCAGTTCCAGCAGCGCACTGGCGCGAAACAGATTCAGCGCCTGGTCCAGCCCCTGGTGGCCGTGGCTGCGACAGAACACGCAATAGTCGGTGACCGGCTGCGCAATGCGCGCCGCCACCATCAGTGCCGCACAGGCTGGCACACCGTCAATCATCAGCAAGTGCCGTTTGCTGGCCGCCATCAAGATCACACCCACCATCACGGCCAGCTCGAACCCGCCCATGGTCGCCAGCACGTCCATGGGGTCATGGGCATCGCGGTGGCGGCCCTGTGCACCTTGCAAAACCACCAGCAGGTGTGCCAGCGCATCGCTGTCCATGTTCGGGCCAGAAAAAACCAGGTCTCGGATGGAACTGTCGGTCAGCCGCGACAACACCAGTGCGGCACTCTCATGTGAACCCACACCGACGGCCGCCAGGATGGTGGCGTTACCACGCAGCTGGTCGCCGATTTCCATGCCCGCACGCATGGCCGCGTGCGCCTGCTCTTGCGTCATGGCCTGCGTGACGCGGGCGTTGCGTGTGCCGTGCGCAATCTTGCGCATCATCAGGCGGTCGTGACGCGGCAGGGTGTCGGCGACACCGCAGTCCACCACCATCGCCGTGATGCCCTGCGTACGGGCAAAAACATTCAGGGGCAGCTGACGCGACAGCAGCATGCGCACAGTTTCGATGGTGCTGCGCGCATGCAGGTCCTGGATGCCGTCCACGGCCAGGCCGTGGTCGGCCGCAAAGATCAACATCTGCGGGTCGTGCAGCTTTGGCTTCAGCGAAGCCTGCATCAAGCCCAACCGTATGGACAACGGCTCCAGTTCACCCAGGCTGCCGCCCTTTTCATTGCGCAGCTGCAGCTTGTCGCGCAAAGCCCGTTCAAGCGCCGGGTGCGTGGTGGGTGTCACGAGAGAACGGTTGGTAACCATGGCCTTGCGCAGTGTGTGCAAACAAGCGCACAAAAACGCTTGTCGGCGTCACCTCAAAAACAACCCGTAGACCGGGTTGTGGGTTTCTTCGACAAAGGGGACCGCAAGACCACGCAAGAAATCAGCGAAAGCCGGCT
>JANNMQ010000537.1:0-3696 GCA_031398045.1 Rubrivivax sp. | reverse complement strand
GCAAGACCACCACGCTGAAGGCCATCACCGGCACGCAGGCGGTGGCCGACGGCCAGATCGAATTCATGGGCAAGCCCATCAAGGGCCAGGGCGCCTGGGAACTGGTCAAGCAGGGCCTGGTGATGGTGCCCGAGGGCCGTGGCACCTTCACGCGCATGACCATCGTCGAGAACCTGCAGATGGGCGCCTTCGTGCGCAACGACAAGGACGGCATCGCCGCCGACATCGAAAAGGTCTTCGGCATCTTTCCGCGCCTGAAGGAACGCGCCACGCAACTGGCCGGCACCATGAGCGGCGGCGAGCAGCAGATGCTGGCCATGGGCCGTGCGCTGATGGCGCAGCCCAAGGTGCTGCTGCTGGACGAGCCCAGCATGGGCCTGAGCCCGATCATGGTGGACAAGATCTTCGAAGTCGTGGCCGACATCCACAGCCGTGGCACCACCGTGTTGCTGGTGGAGCAGAACGCATCGCGCGCGCTGAGCCTGGCCAACCGCGGCTATGTCATGGAGTCGGGTGAAATCACGATGACCGGCGAGGCCAAAGCCTTGCTGAACGACCCCAAGGTGCGCGCTGCCTACCTGGGCGAATAAGGCTGCGGAGCCCTGCACATGTGGCAGCGGCCGCCCGGCCTTCAGTCCACGCTGGCGCCGCTGGCCTTCACGACCTTTTCGTATTTGTTGCGCTCATCGCGCACGAAGTCGGCAAACTGCTGCGGCGTCGTGGGCATGGCCTGCGCCATCATGCCGGCCAGGCGGCTTTTGGATTCAGGGGTATTCAGCGCATCGGTGAAGGCTTTGTTCAGCGCCTGCGTCAACGCGGGGGCCAAACCGGCCGGCGCAAAAATACCAAACCAGGTGCTGATGTCAAAGGCCTTCAGGCCGGCCGCAGCGCCGCTTTCGGCCACCGTGGGCACGTCAGGCAATGCGGCCGATCGCTGCGCTGTGGTTACCGCCAGGGCTTTGAGCTTGCCGCTTTTGATGTTGGCTGAAGCCGCGGCCAGGTTGTCAAAGTTGAAGTCCACCTGCCCGGCCAGCAATGCCAATTGGGCCGGTGGCCCACCGGCGTACGGAATGTGCACCGCAAACAGCCCCGCCTGGGCTTTGAACATCTCACCGGCCAGGTGCCCGGCACTGCCATTGCCACCGCTGCCGTAGTTCAGGCGCCCGGGGTTGCGGCGCGCATAGGCCACCAGGTCGGGCAGGTTGTTGATGCCCAGGCGCTGAGCGGTTTCGCTGTTCATCACCAACACATTGGGCACCTGCGCCACCAGCGTGATGGGCGTGAAGTCGCGCAGCGCGTCGTAGGGCATACGTTTGTACAGCCACGGGTTGATGGCATGTGTGGCCACGGCGCCCATCAGCAGCGTTTGGCCGTCAGCTGCGGCTTTGGCCACCAGGTCGGCGCCCACATTGCCACCGGCGCCGGGGCGGTTTTCAACCACCACCGTGCCCAGGCTGTCTTTCACGCGCTCGGCCAGCATGCGCGCTGCGATGTCCAGCGGACCGCCCGGCGGGTAGGGCACCACCAGGCGTATCGGCCGGGCCTGGGCCCACGATGCCGGTGCGGCGCCTGCGGCCCACGCCCATGCAGCGGCCAGCACGGCGGTGCGTCGGGTGATCACGGGGCGTGCTCCAACTTGTGTGTGCTTGCTCATGGTGTGCGGGTGGGGCCTGCTGCAGTGGCACCGTGTTTATCAGCTTCTGAAGTGAAGGAATCGGCGAAGAATTCATCGGCGGGCAGGCCGCAGCGCTGCACAAAGTCGCGCTGCGCTGATTCCACCATCACGGGCACACCGCAGGCATATACCTGGTGGGCCGACAAATCGGGAAAGTCTTGCATCACCACCTGGTGTACAAAACCCGTGCGGCCGGCCCAGGCGTCATCCGCGGTGGGCTCTGAAAGCACCGGCACGTAACGCAAATTTGGCATGGCGGCAACGGCTTCCAGGCACCAGTCGTTTTGGTACAAGTCGGCCTTGCGCCGGCAGCCCCAGTACAGCACCGCTGGCCGCGTGCTGGCTTTGTGCTGCAGCTGTTCTATCAAGGCCTTGATGGGGGCAAAACCGGTGCCGCTGGCCAGCAAGATCATCGGTTTGCTGGACTCGTCACGCAGGAAGAAGCTGCCGAAGGGCCCTTCCATGCGCAAGATGTCTTTTTCTTTCATGGCCGTGAATACATGGTCGGTGAACTTGCCACCGGGCATGTGCCGGATGTGCAGTTCAATGGCCGGTGGGCTGCCCAGGTTGTGCAGCGCGTTGGCCATGCTGTAACTGCGCCGTGCACCGTCGCGCAGGATGAATTCCACGTACTGGCCGGCGCGGTACTGCAGGTTCTGGTTGGCGGGCAGTTGCAGCCGCAACACGGCCACGTCCGGCGCAGGCTTTTCGATGCTGAGCACGCGGCTGGGCAGTTTCAACACCGGGTATTCGCCGGCGCCGGGTACGCTGCGCGCTTCCACCAGGCAGTCGGTTTGCGGCTTGGCGCAGCAGGTCAGAATGAAGCCGGCTTCTTCTTCTGCCGCTGACAACGCCTTCAGCTGGTGTGCCCCGTGCACCACGCGCCCCTCGAGCAATTTGCTTTTGCACGACCCGCAGGCGCCGTCTCGGCAGCCGTACGGCATGCCGATGTTTTGGCGTATGGCCGCGGGCAGGATGCATTCGTCGTTGTCTACGGTAAAACTGCGCTGGGCCGGCGTGAGGGTGATGGTGAAGCTCATGGTGCTGTTGGGGGACGCGCGCGCTGCGCAGTTCAGAAGGGGCCGCTACACGCAGCGGCAAACGTAAACTCAAAGCAGATTGTGCCCGGCCCTCCACCTGCCCGCATTCAAGCCCATGACCCCTTGCGCCCACCGTCGTTTGCACAAGCCCACCTTGCTGGTCGTGGGTTGTGGTGATGTTGGACTGCGTGTGCTCCATCAAGTCTTGCCAAGGTGGCGCGTGCTGGCCCTGACCTCGTCGCCGGTGCGCATGGCCGTGCTGCGCCAAGCCGGTGCCGTGCCCGTGTTGGGCAATCTGGACCAGGCTGCGACGCTGCACCGTTTGGCAGCTGCAGCGCGTTCAGCAGACGCCGTGCTGCATCTGGCGCCACCGGCTGCTGCAGGGCTCGCTGACCTGCGCACGCGTGCCTTGTTGCAAGTGCTGCTGCAGGCCCCGCGTGTGCGCAGGCTGGTTTATGCCAGCACCACCGGTGTGTACGGCGACTGCCAGGGAGAACGGTTGGACGAAACCCGCACCGTGGCGCCGCTCACCGACCGTGCGCGCCGGCGCGTGGACGCCGAAGCCCAGGTGCGTCATTTCGGGCGCACCACGGGTGCGGCTGTTTGCATACTTCGCATACCCGGCATCTACGCCAACAACCGGGAAGGCGGCCGGCCGCAAGAGAGGTTGCAGCGGGGCAGCCCGGTGCTGACGGCGGCCGACGACGTGTACACCAACCACATCCACGCCGACGACTTGGCGCGGGCCTGCGTGGCTGCATTGCGGCAGGGTGCGCCGCAGCGGGTTTACAACGTTTGCGACGACACCGACCTGAAGATGGGCGACTACTTCGACCTGGTGGCGCGGCTGGCTAACTTACCGCCGCCGCCGCGCATCACCCGCCCACAGGCGCAGTTGCAGTTGGGGCCGATGCAGCTCAGCTTCATGAGCGAGTCGCGCCGCATCGGCAACCGGCGCTTGACCGAAGAACTGGGGCTGCG
>JANNMQ010000152.1:0-2095 GCA_031398045.1 Rubrivivax sp. | reverse complement strand
GGCCTGCCCGCCATCAGCCTGCCCGCAGGGTTTCACAGCAACGGCCGCTGGCCGGTGGGCCTGCAGTTGATCGGGCGGCCGCAGGGCGATGTGGCGCTGCTGCAAGCGGCAGCGGCCTACGAAATCGCGGCGGCCGAACTGTTGCGGCGCCGTCCCGACGGAGTCGGCGCACAGCGCCCATAACGGCAGCCACCCGCTGCCACCCGCTGCGGCGCCCTATGCGCCGACCGCAGCCGGGCACTGTGGGCCTGCCGAGCTTGAGCCGCACGGTTTGATGCCAATGTGGCAATGCTGGTTTGTGTGATTTGCAGATTCCGAAACTGAATCCGTCCGCCCAGAATGCCGGCTGGCCCGACTGTTGCCCAGGGCAATGGGGTGTTTGACGAGTCGCCGCTGGCGCCAACCAACGACTGCAACTCGCAAAGGCTTTTCCCATGTCGAATTCAAATGCCTTCTTCCTGGCTGCAACGCTCGTGACCACCGGAGCCCTTGTCAGCGGCTGCGGCAAGAACATGGGCGTGGGTGGCGCATCGGGCGACGCCACGCCCACCACGCTGGCATCCCACGCGGCTGTGGCCAAGGCGCTGCCGCTGGACGACCCGAAGGATTTTGACGACGCCAAGCGCGGCTTCATCGCCAAGCCCAGCGGCAAGATCCTGGCCGCCGACGGCAGCGTGCTCAAGGATTTCGACGCCTACGCATTCCTGGCCGGCAAGGCGGCCGATACCGTCAACCCCAGTCTGTGGCGCCACGCGCAGTTGAATGCCAACGTGGGCCTGTTCAAAGTGATGGACGGCGTGTACCAGTTGCGCGGCTTCGACATCGCCAACATGACGCTGATCGAGGGCAAGACCGGCTGGATCGTGGTCGACCCGCTGACCGCACCCGAGTCGTCCAGCATGGCCCTGGCCTTTGCGCGCCAGCACCTGGGCAACAAGCCGGTCTCGGCCATCATCTTCACGCACGCACACGTCGACCACTTCGGCGGCGTGCTGGGCGTCACGAATGCCAAGGATGCAGCCGAGCGCAAGCTGCCCATCGTGGCGCCTGAAGGCTTCATGGAAGAAGCCACCAGCGAAAACGTGATGGTCGGCACCGGCATGGCGCGCCGTTCGATGTACCAGTTCGGCAAGAACCTGCCGCGCTCGGCCAAAGGCAACGTCGATACCGGCCTGGGCAAGGACGTGGTGTACGGCCAGCCGGCCATCTTGCCGCCCACGGTGCTGATCGACAAACCCGCCCAGGCGCTGGAGCTCGACGGCGTGAAGTTCGTCTTCCACAACGTGCCGGGCGCCGAATGCCCGGCCGAGCTGAGCTTCAGCATTCCGGACAAGAAGCTCTACGACGGCGCAGAAAACCTGGCGCAGACCATGCACAACCTGCTGCCGATACGCGGCGCCAAGGTGCGTGACTCGTTGCGCTGGTCCACCTACATGGAGCAGGCGCTGGAACATGTGAAGGACGCCGACGTCTACATCGCATCGCACAACTGGCCGATCTGGGGCAACGATCGCATCAAGGAGTTCATCACCAAACACCGCGATGTCTACAAATACACCCACGACCAGACGGTGCGGCTGATCAACGCCGGCCACACGCCGCGCGAGATTGCCGAGATGGTGAAACTGCCCCCGTCGCTGGCCAGTTTTTTCGGCGCGCGCGGCTACTACGGCGACCTGCGTCATAACGTGAAGGCGGTGTACCAATTTTATCTGGGCGCTTACGACGGCAACCCGGCCAACCTCAATCTGCTGCCGCCACAGGAGTCTGCCAAGCGCTATCTCGAGCTCATCGGTGGCGCCGACAAGGCGGTGGCCGCCGCCCAGATGGCCTACGACAAAGGCGACTACCGCTGGGCGGCGGAGTTGCTCAACCACGCCGTGTTCGGCGACACGTCCAACAAAGCCGCCAAGGAACTGCTGGCCAAAACCTACGAGCAACTGGGTTACGCGTCTGAGGCCGCCACCTGGCGTAACGCCTACCTCACCGGCGCGATGGAATTGCGCAGCGGGCCGCCCAGCAAAGGCATCGACAAGGCCACCATCATCGAACTGCTCAAGCAGACCCCGGTCGAGCGCTTCCTGGAAGCCATGGC
>JANNMQ010000055.1:0-1841 GCA_031398045.1 Rubrivivax sp. | reverse complement strand
GAGACCCGTGATGGGCAGTGCATCAAAGCCGCCAATCTGAACTTCGTGCAGCACAGTGCGCCAGCGCAGGCGCGCGGGGTGGCGCAGTGCACGGGCTGCAGCCATGCCCACTTCACCCACAAAGGCCACAAAGGCCAGCGCGTGCTGCGCGCCGGCCACCGCTTGTTCACCCGTGCGGTGCAGCAGCCCATGTTGTGGCGCCTGCACGGGGCTGCGGCTGGCGGCGGCACGCACCTCTTTCATCATGCCTTCGGCGCGTGCGGGCCAGCCGGCCAAGCGGGCTTCTTCTGCCTGGCCCTGCAGCCGGCGTTGCAGCACCCAGGCACCCACGCTGTCCATGGCGGTCAGCGCCGACCCGTCCAACACGGCCGGAAGCGGGTCGGTTGCTGCGCTGGCCTGGGGGTCTGCCAGGTCGCCCAGCCCGTTCACGGTCCAGGCCCCCGCCAGCACCCAGGTGCCTGGTGCCGTGCTGTCCAGCGAGGCAGCTTGTGGGGAGGCTGGAACCGTCGCGGGCGTGGCAGGGGGCAGGCTCATAGACTTTGGATGCTGCACCCCCCGTGGCTCCCCGTCTGTCCTTTGCCGCACACAAGGACATACAAGGAAACACAAGGGCCCGATTTCTGCAGCGCCGCGGCGGCGTCAAGGCCGTGGGCTGGGCGCGCTCAGACTTTCAGCCCACGGGCAGGTTCAAGGCCCGTGCCAGCTTGGTCCAGGCGCGGGTGTCCAGCACCGCGCGCGCCACCGTCAGCACGCCGCGCATCGCCTCGGGTGGCGCCTCGGCCTGCATGCCGGCCAGCATGTCGGCGCGCTGCAGCGGGCTCAGTGCCGGCAGCATGATCTGCAGCACCTGGCCCATTTCGGCCGGCGCAATGCTGGCCAGCAGGCGCTGGTGCAGCGCCATCAGCTCGGCATCGCTGCAAGCGGCCCAGAGGCGGGCGTTGAGCACGGTTTCTTCGTGCTGCATGTGCACCAGGTTCTCGGCCACGAAGAGGGCAAAGCTGCGGTACAGCTGCAAGGCTGCGGCCGGCTGCGGTGCGCGGCGCAGCGCCGTGATGACACTGCGCAGCGCCGTGATGGCAGCGCGGTGTTCTGCATGCTCGGCTTCGGTGCCGGCCGTGCTGCCGGGCGCGGCCGCTTCCAGCACCGGGTGCACGAAGCGCTCTTCGTGGCCCAGGTGCTGGTCAACCAGGTGCAACAGGGCCTCGGTGCGCGCCAGGGTGGAGTTGCATTCGTCGGCATCGCTGGTGTCGAGTGCGCCCAGGGCCAGCAACAGCGCCGCCATCTCGGCGCGCAGGGCCTTGTGGATGGGTTCGTACAGGTCCAGCCGTTGGCTGGCAACGGGGGTCTTGCGGGCAACGGTCTGGGGGCGGTCGAGGGTCATCGTGTCCATGGGGAATCTCCTGAAGGTGGTGGTGTTGAAGTGACGAAGGAAGGGGAAGAAGGGCGTGGAAGAACGGGAAGGGCCGTGGGGGCCTGAGCGTTCGGGTGGGGTGTCAAGTCGAATTCATGCTGTTCTCTGCCGTGGTTGTGGAAGTGGGTTCAGTTCAGCAGCGCCGCGATGCGCTGGAAGTCCAGGCCGCGCACCACCTCGCGCATCAGCGGGCCGTAGACCACGTTGCGGTCCAGCATCGAGGGGCAGACCTGGATGGCCTGCACGCGCATGCGCTGGCGGCCGTCCCACGGGTAGCCGGGGTCGAGCTTGACCACGCGCTTCAGCGGCTTGTGGGCCTCGCTCTCGGTGGGCAGGCGCCAGCGGCCGCTGCCCAGCCGGTAGGGCTCGGCGGCCGCTGCGGCGCTGAGCGCAGCCCGCGCTGCCTTCAAACCGTCCAGCTCTGCCTGCA
>JANNMQ010000013.1:0-2145 GCA_031398045.1 Rubrivivax sp. | reverse complement strand
GCTGCCATAGCGGTGGCGCTGCCGATGGCTTACGTGATGATGGGCGCGACCTGGCTCGTCATGAAGACCGAAGGTGAGCTGCAAAAACGTGCGGTGTTGTGGGCCCGCACGGCCTGGGCGCCGATGGTCGGCGGCATGGTGTTGATCTCGATGGCCACGCCGTGGGTCAGCGCCACGGTGCGCGCGCGCTGGTTCTCGTTGCCGGAAGTCATTGCGCTGATGGCCATACCCCTGATGACGGGCGTGATCCTGTACGCCGTGTGGGCGCTGCTGAAAACGCGCCAGGTGCAGGGCCCGCTGTGCTGGCTGCCTTTCGTGCTGCTGATACTGGTTTTTGTGCTCGGCTTTCTGGGCCTGGCCTACAGCATCTATCCCTATGTGGTGCTGGATCAGCTGACCCTGTGGCAGGCCGCCAGCAGCCCCGCAGCGCTGAAGGTCATCCTGTTCGGGGCCTGCATCTCGGTGCCGGCCATCGCCGCCTACACGGTGTTTTCTTACCGCGTGTTCCGCGGCAAGACCGGCGAACTGAAGTACGCCTGAACGCAGGCGGCCACGGCTTGGGTCATGAACCTGCACCGCCTTGATCTTGTCTCGTTGTCGCTCTTTAACCTGGTCGTGCGCACTGGCAGCATCAGCCGTGGCGCCGAGCTGGCGCACCTGGCCGTGGGTGCGGCGAGCAAACGCATTTCAGATCTTGAAGATGCTGTGGCCGCCGAGCTTTTCGAGCGTCATTCGCGCGGCGTCAACCTCACGCTCGCCGGCCAGGCGCTGCACCGGCACGCGCAGCGCATCCTGGCCGATGTCGACCATCTCGCAGCGGATTTGTCCGACCACGCGGCAGGCATCGTCGGCGTGGTGCGCCTGGTGGCCAACACGTCGGCCGTGACGCAATTCTTGCCGGCTGACCTGGCGGGCTTCATCGCAGCGCACGCCGGCATCCGCATCGAGATGGACGAATCAGACAGCCGTGAGGCGGTGCTCGCCGTGGTCGATGGCCGTGCCGACATCGGCATCTTCGCCGACCGCACGCCCACCTTCGGCCTGCAGACGGTGCTGTACCGGCGCGACCGGCTGGTGCTGGTGGTGCCGGCCCAACATGCGCTGGCGGCGCGCGCCGATGGGCCGCCACTGGACTTCTGCGAAGTGGCCGACCTCGACTTCGTTAGCCTGTCCCAAGAGACCTCGCTGGCGCAGCGCCTGGCGGCCGAGAGTGCGGGCATCGGGCGCCGGCTGCGGGTGCGCATTCATGTGCGCAGCTTCGACGCGATGTGCCAGATGGTCGCCGCCGGCCTGGGTGTGGCGGTGCTGCCCGACGCAGCCGTGCGGCCACACCTGCGTTCGATGGGCTTGGCGCGCATCGAACTGGCCAACCCATGGGTCGAGCGTGAACTGCTGATCGGCGTGCGGGACCTGGCTGCGCTGTCGCGGCCCGTGCGCTGGCTGCTGGACCACCTGGTGTCACCGCCCGCCGCCGAACGCCCGCCGCCGACGCCCCGGGTTAACCCCTGATTTCTCGCTTCGAGAAAGCAGGGCTCGCGAACCGGCCCTTGCCCCGGCCTGGCCTGATTGCCAACAATCACGCATGCCGACCCCAGACGCCCCGCAAACGCTGTTCCACAAACTGTGGCAGTCCCACCTCGTAGAGCAGGCAGACGACGGCGAGGCGCTGCTTTACGTCGACCGCCACCTAATTTACGAAGTGACCAGCCCGCAGGCTTTTGAGGGCCTGCGCAGCGCGGCCCGCAAGCCCTGGCGGCGCGAAACGGTGATCGCCACGGTGGACCACAACATTCCCACCACGCGGGCCGAACGCGCCGGCATCGACGCCATCGCCGACCCGTTGTCGCGCCTGCAGGTCAAGCAGCTCGACATCAACTGCAAAGAGTTCGGCATCACCCAGTTCGGCATCACGAGCCCGCAGCAAGGAGTCATCCACGTCATCGGCCCTGAGCAAGGCGCCACGTTGCCGGGCATGACGGTGGTGGCCGGCGATTCCCACACCAGCACGCACGGCGCTTTTGCAGCGCTGGCTTTCGGCGTCGGCACCTCTGACGTGGAGCATGTGCTGGCAACGCAGACACTGACGATGCGGGTGATGAAAACCATGCAGGTGCACGTTGAAGGCGCACTGCCGGCTGGCGTGAC
>JANNMQ010000522.1:0-1745 GCA_031398045.1 Rubrivivax sp. | reverse complement strand
CCGCCCAGACCGCGGTGCACTTCATAACCCCAGCGTGTCAGCCGTTCGGCCACCAGGTCCGAGGTGGCGAACTCTTCGTAAGCCATCTCGGGGTTGCAGTGGATCTGGTGGCGCAGGGCCACCATCTCGGCTTCGTGGGCGCGGATGTCTTCCAGCGCGGGCAGGGGCAACGGTGCGTTCATGGCGGGCCTGTAGGGGTGGTGGGTGGTGTCATCCGCGCGCAGACTGTGCAGGCGCCGATGGGCGCCGTAGTCTTTGGCAGAACCAAGTGATTCTGCACAAGCCGCGCAGCCTGGCACGCTCTCTGTTCAGCATTCAGCTGACAGACTTACGCGGTGCGCCCTGCCACCGGCAATGAACCGGCAGGCTTAGGGCCTGTTCGACTGGGAGTGCCAAAACAAAAATTGGCCCCCTACGCGCCGAATTGATTCAACCGTGTGGCACCGTTTGTTGGGCATCGCCACGGAGTCGCCGCACGGCTCTGCCAGGCCCAACGTCTGTCAGCAATTCAAGCCGGCGCCGCCGCACGTGCTTTCGCAATCGCCACGCGGGCCATCTCTTCGCTGGCCATCGACTGGTCCAGCGGCGAGCGGCACAGACCTGCCAGCCCGTACTGAAGGTTTTCGTACACCACAGCGGCGGCCGGAAAACTGCGCAACAGCTTCTGCAAACTGTCGCCAGGTGGCAGGCTGTCCAGCAATTGCCCCAACTGCAGCACCAACTGACGGTACTGCGCAGCACCCACCACCTGCGGCTGCGCGTCCACCCGCTGCAGCAGGGCAGCCAGGCTGACGGCTGCTTTGAAGTCGTGGCGCGCGGGCCCAGCACCGGTGTCTAGGGGAGCGGAATATGTTTGCATGAAGAGCATGTGGTGCTGGCTGGCGCAGTTTCAAGGGTTCAGTAAACGTGGGTGCGCAATCCAAAAAAATTAGGGGGATGAGGCCCAAACCCCCTACCTATCAGGGTTTGCGCCGAACGCTTGGCTACCTAGAGTCCGGCCCAGACGTGTAACCCTGGCCTGATGGCCGCGCTGTAGTTGAGGCACGCACGTCCAGCAAACCGTTGAAGGGCCCGTACAAGAGCCCAAACAAGCACACGGCCCGACATGGCCGCCACACCCCCACTTTGCAAGGACTTCCACCATGGCCACCCGTACCGTCAAAAAGCCCGCCCAGCCCAACTTGCACGCTGCCGTCAGCAACCAGACTGATGAAGCTGCCAGCACCACCAAAAAAGCCACCAGCACACCACCCAGTGAAGGTTCCGACGGCAAGGGCTTGAAGCCCGCTGCCAACGGCGCTGAAGCGTTGACGGGCTTCAAGCTGATGGCGGCCGAGTCGGGCGCTGAAGCCGCCGCTGCGGTGGAAGCCAAAGCGCCCGACACCTCGAAGTTGCGCGATGTCGGCGAGGCCTCTTTTGGCGCGCCCGAATTTGTCATTGAGACCGTGCACGGCGTCGACAACCGCGTCAAGATTGCCAACCCGTCGGTCTACCCCTGGCGCGCGACGGCGTCGCTGCTCATCACCGCGGCCGACAATTCGCAGTGGATAGGCACCGCATGGTTCATCAGCGCCCGCACGTTGATCACGGCCGGGCATTGCGTGTTCATCAAAGGCAGTGGTGTGCCGGGGCGCGACGGCTGGGTTAAGCGCATCCAGGTCATGCCCGGGCGCAACGGTGCCAGTTTGCCCTACGGGTCGGTCACGTCCACCGTTTTCCGCTCGGTCACGGGTTGGACCGGCAGC
>JANNMQ010000515.1:0-7465 GCA_031398045.1 Rubrivivax sp. | reverse complement strand
GCCGCTCCATCGTGCTGAACACCGCGGGCCGCGGCATGGTGGCGCCGGTGCTGGACCTGGTGGCACGCTTCGAGGCGCTGGCCGCCCGCCCGCGCGGCGCGCAACTCGGCGGCACGGTGGTGATGGGCGCGCTGGTGTCGGCGCTGATGGGTGCCTTCGCCGACTGCCTGTGGGCGCTGAAGAAGCGCCACCCGGTGCTGGAGGTCACGCTGCTGGCCGGCCAGTCGGCCGACTTCGCGCAGCGCGTGGAGCGCGGCGAACTCGACGCCGCTGTGGTCACCCAGCCCCCGGCCAGGCTGGCCTCCAGCCTGCAGTGGACGCCGCTGTACAGCGAACCGATGGTCATGATCGTGCCTCGACGACCCCACTTCGAGATGCCGCAGCACTCGCTGGACATCCTCATGCACTGCCCCTTCATCCGCTTCGACCGCCAGTTGTGGACAGGCCAGCTCGTCGACGAGGTCATCGCCACGTGCGGCGCCACCGTGCACGACGCGATGGAGCTGAATTCGGTCGAGGCCATCATCGCGCTGGTGCGCCAGGGTTTCGGCATCTCCATCGTGCCGCAGCTGGCGCACGTGCAGTGGTCGCGCGACCGTGCGCTGCGCATCGTGCCGCTGCAGGGTGTGACGGTGCAGCGCCAGGTGGGCCTGCTGGAGCGGCGCCAGCACAGCCGGCAGCGCTTCACGCGCGCCATCAAGGACTACTTTCCTGGCGGCTCGGCGCGCCGCGCTTCAGGGGCTTCCGCAGCCGCGGCGACAGGGCGCCGGTGAACGCCCCGCGCCGGTCCGACGTCAAGGGTCGGGCATTAGGGGGAAGGCCGCCGCAAGCTCGTGCGTGTATTCAGGCACCGGACCCGCGTGCGCCGGCTCCAGCGCCATGCGTTCGCGGTTGCCCAGGTACACCCAGGCGGTACGCGCTGCGCCGCCGGTGGCCGGGCGCACGGCGATGGCCTGCCGGCTGTACCACAGAGGTTCGTGCACGCGCTCCAGCCGGTCCATGTGGGCCAGCGCGTTGTCGTCCACCTCAAACAGTTGGCCCACCACCGGGTGGCCCTCGCCGGGTGTGGCCGCCGTCACCAGCCAGGGCAGGTTTTCCGGGCCGATGATGTAGAGCGAGAAAGGCTCCACGGTGACGAAGCTGCCACCGATTCGGGTGCCGCGGTTGTGGCTGAAGTTGCAGAAGCCCTGCTTCAGCGAGCCGAAGACAAACAGCGGGTGCATGGTGTGTGTGGCCTGTGTGGCGTGTTTGGCCGTCGTCAAGGTTGCAAGCGCGGCGCCGTCTGCAGCAATTGCTGCAGCGCGTCTTTGTAGAACCGGGCCATGCCCGTGGTGCCGTGGCCGCGTGTGTCGGCGCTGGCCGGTATCAACAGTTGCCGAGCGCCTTTGATGCGCGGCAGTTCGCGCTCGTAGATGCCCAGCTCGGGTGGGTTGCGTTCGTCGTCGGCCGCATTGATGGCCAGCAGCGTGCCGGTGATGCGCTCGAGCTGTGGCGCGGGGTTGTAGTCGCGCGACGATTCCCACTGGTATAAAAAGTCATTCGCATCGGCGCTGAAGGCTGCGGCCAGCCGCGCATCGAACAGCCGGTCGGCCGCCGCGCGAGTGGGTGCGTCCTTGTAGAAAGCCTGGTTGCCGCCGTTGGTACCCAGCGCGTAGAACAGGTTGGCGAACTTCACGCTGCGCGGCTGCGTGCTGTAGTTGCCGCCTTGCCATTCGGGGTCTTGCCGGATCGACTCGGTCAGCATGCGCCGCATCAGCCAGTTGCGGCCCGACATCTCGGTGGGCTGCGATGCCATCGGCACCCAGGCGTCGGCGATGCCGGGGTACTTCACGGCCCACAGCCAGGTGTGCATGCCACCCATCGAATTGCCCATCACCAGGCGCAGGTGTTTGATGCCCAGGCCCTCGGTGACCAGCCGCATCTGCGCCTGCACCATGTCGTCGTAGTTGTAGCGCGGGAAGGCTGCGCGCAGGCCGTCGGATGGCTTGCTGGTTTTGCCGGCGCCGATGGCGTCGGGCAGGATGATGAAGTAGCGGCTGGCGTCCAGCGGCTGCCCGGCGCCGAACAGTTCGCCGGCAAAGGCCGGGTTCAGCATGCTGGCCGCCGACCCCGCGGTGCCGTGCAGGATGAGCACGGGCTCACCTTGCGGGTTGCCGATGGTGGTGTAGGCGATGCGCAACTGCGGCATCACCTCGCCGGTGTGGAAGCGAAAATCGCGTGCCGTCCACTGCGCTTGTTGTGGTGCAGGGTAGTCGGCGGCCAGTGCGGGCGCGGCAGCCAGCACCAAGCTCAGCAGCGCGGCCTTCAGCAGCGGGGTGAAAAACTTCATCGTGGGCTCCTCGGTTGACCGGGCCAGGGGTGGTCCGGCCAGAGGAAAACCTTACCACTGGCCTGTGCCGATGCCCCTGCGGGTTGTCCCCGCGGCGTGCCTGTACGGCCTTCGCGCTACAGCTTCAATTCCAGCCGCAGCTGCCAGTTGGTGTAGCTGCGGCTGAAGCTTTGCGACGTGGTGCGCTCCAGCTGGTTCTGCAGGTTGGTGGTGCCGTTGACGCCGGTGGTGATGTAGTCGCGCGGGTCCAGGTTGCTGCCCAGCAGCCGCAACCCCATCGCTGGGCTGATGGTCCACAGTGTGTACAGGTCCCACACGCGTTTGGTGGTGACGGCGGTGGTCTGGTCCACGTCCAGTCGTGTCGTGTAGCCGGGCACCCAGTTGAAGTTGCCGCCCAGCGTGAAGGGCAGGCCGCGCAGCCGGTAGTCGGCGCCGATGTTGCCGCTGGCTTTGGCCTGCTGGTCGAGCCGGTTGTCGGGGCCCGGCACGCTTTTGACGCGGCTGTTGTACAGGCTCAGGTTGCTGCGCATTTCAACCGCTGGCGCCCCGGTGAGCAGCTGGTCCAGGCGAAACTTGGCTTCCAGTTCAATGCCGGTGGTGGTGGCGTCGCCGATGTTGCGCTGGCGGCGCACGTAACGCGGTTTGAGGCTCCAGGGCACTTTGGCTTCGAGCTGCACATCGCCGCGTATCAGGTTACTGATGTTGCGGTGGAACAGGTTGGCGCTGAGCACACCGCCACCGTCGATGTAGCGCTCCAGCGCGACGTCGATGCCGGTGGCCAGCTCGGGCTTCAGTGTGCTGTTGCCGGCGCTGTCGGGGTAGGTTTCTGAATTGTCCAGCTGCTGTTCCAGCGGGCAGTCGGTGGCCGACGGAAAGGTGGGCGGACACACCGGCTTGTCGCGGTTGATGGTCGGTCGCGCGATCAGCGACCCCAGTGGCGGGCTGCGGTAGCTGCGCGTCAGGCTGATGCGCACCTGGTCGCGGCTCTTGGGGTCGAACTTGTAGACCGCGTGCATCAGCGGTGTCCAGACACTGGTGCGATTGGTCGGCCGCTCGCCCTGGCCGGTGTCACCGTGCGTGGTGATGCCTTCCCAGCGCAGGCCGGCGTGCACGCCCCAGTTGGGGTTCAGCTGCCACTCATCTTGGGCGTAAGCCGCCAGGCGCAACGTGCTGGCTTTCAGGTTGTCGCCGAAGTCCGCCAGGTCGGGCACCGAGATGCGTTTTTCTTCGCGGTTCACGGCCTCGATCTCGGCGCCGGTGACCAGCGCGTGGTCGGGCGCCGGCTTGTTTTCGGTGCCGCCACCGGCCACGCCGCTGGCCTTCAGCGTGAGGTTCAGCGACTTCTCACCCGTGGTGGCCTGGTCGCTGGGTTGACGTCCAGCGCTGTTGTTCAGGAACTCATTGCGTGTCGTGTCATTGCGCGACTTCCAACTGCCGGCGTTGCCATTCATTTCCAGCCGCACGGCGCCCAGGCGCTGGCGGTACATCAGGCCCAGCCGGGCGTTGGTGAAGCGGCTGTCACCCACAGTGGTGCCGCTGTCATACAGGGCCGTCTTTCGAGGGCCGTTGTCCGCCAAACTGAAGTCAGTATCGCTGTGCGCTTCGGTGTGAAAGAGCGACGGCATCAGTGTCAGCGAGTCACCCGCTTCGTTCAGGCGCCACTGCAAGCGGCCCGACAGGTTGCCGCCGAAGCGGTCTTCGATCGAATGTGACTGGCCGCTGCGTTCTTCCACCACTGCACCCGTGGCCAGGTCTTCCACCACCGTGTGGCTGGCGCTGCTGCTTTCGCGGCGCGGCTTGAAAGTGCTGGCGTTGAGGGTGTAGGTCAGCGGTCCGCTGCTGTCGTTGTGGCTCCAGTTCAGGCCGGGTGATGCCTGCCCGTTTTCATAACCAAAACCCAGCCGCAGGTCGTTCAAGCGCACCTTGAAGCCTTCGCGCGTGATGATGTTGATGGTGCCGGCGATGGCGCGCGCACCGGTTTCTGCAGTGGGTGCACGCAGGATCTCGATACGTTCCACCTGTTCGGGCGTCAGGTTTTCCAGGCTGAAACCGGGCGGCATGCGTTGGCCGTCAATCAGCAGTTGCGTGAATCCACCCCCCAGCCCGCGCATGCGCGGCGGCCCGCCGCGCCCCGGCGCGCCCGGGGTGGTGACGCCGGGCAGCCGGCGCAGCACCTCGCCCACGGTGGCGTCGCCGAACTTGTCGATCTCTTCGCGGCCGATGATGATCTTGCTGGCGGTGGAGCGGCGGCGCTCCTCGGTGTCGGACAGGCGGCCGCCGGTGATTTCCACCTTTTGTGTGGCGCCGCTGGGGGTGGCGGTGGCGGGTGCGGTGGGTGCAGCTGGTGCGCCAGCCGCAGGGGTGGTGGCAGGTGTTGGTGCAGCCGGCGGCAGGGCCGGTGGTGATGCTGGCGCGCCTGCAGCTGTTGCCGCCGGCGCTGACGCTGCTGCTGGGGCTGAAGGCGAGGCTGAAGGTGGGGCGGTCTGTGCCGTGGCTGCGCCGGCGGCCATCAGAACCAAGGGTGGGAACAGCGCCTGTGCGCGCCGGCCGGGTTTTGGTGAAAGTGTCATGCGCGGCATTTTCACTGCGCCGGCCGGGTTGCCCACCAGCCGCGGCCGATTGGGACAGCGCATCACCAGGGCTTTACCGACGGTTTACACAGCGCAGCCGTTTCAGGCCGCCGGCCGTTGTCATTCGTCGACAGAACAGGGGTGTTTTCGGGCTGTGGTGCAGGCCTCAGATCGACACCAATGCCCGCACCCCGTTGGCTTCCAGCTGTGCACCGCGGCCGCGGGCGATGACCACGCCGCGTTCCATCACCAGGTACTCGTCGGCCAGTTCGGCGGCGAAGTCGAAGTACTGTTCCACCAGCAAGATGGCCATCGGCTCGCCGTTCATGCCAACCTTTGCCACGCGCTGCAGCACACGCCCGATGTCCTTGATAACGCTGGGCTGTATGCCCTCGGTGGGTTCGTCCAGCATCAGCAGGCGCGGGCCGGCGGCCAACGCGCGGGCAATGGCCAGTTGCTGCTGCTGCCCGCCCGACAGGTCGCCCCCGCGGCGGCCGATCATTTGCTTGAGCACCGGAAACAGCTCGAACAGCAGCGGCGGGATGGGCGTGCCTGCTGGCTTCGACGCCAGACCCATGCGCAGGTTCTCAATCACCGTCAGGCGGCCGAAGATTTCGCGGCCCTGCGGCACGTAGCCGATGCCGGCGCGCACCCGCTCGTAGGACGTTGCTTTCGTGATGTCCCGCCCCGCCAGCGCGACCTGGCCGGTCTTCACCGGCACCACGCCCATCAGGCTTTTCAGCAGCGTCGTCTTGCCCACGCCGTTGCGGCCCAGCACGACGGTGATCTCTCCCGCGCGGGCTTCCAGCGCCACGTCGCGCAGGATGTGACTGCCGCCGTAGTATTGATTGAGGCTTTCGACGTGGAGCATCTTTCTTCCCTTGTCCTTCATGCTGGAGCCCCCTCTCGGAGGGGGCTGGGGGGAGCGGAACATTCCACCGCAGGTGTACCTGGGGCTAGCGCCCCAGGTACACCTCGACGACTTTCTCGTTGGCCTGCACGTCCGACAGCAGCCCCTCGGCCAGCACGCTGCCTTCGTGCAGCACGGTGACCTTCTTGCGGCCCTGTGTCAGCTGGTCGACAAACTTCATGTCGTGTTCCACCACCACCAGCGAATGCTGGCCTTCCAGCGTCAGGAACAGTTCGGCCGTGCGTTCGGTTTCTTCGTCGGTCATGCCGGCCACGGGTTCGTCCAGCAGCAGCAGCTTCGGGTCTTGGGCCAGCAACATGCCAATTTCCAGCCACTGCTTCTGGCCGTGGCTCAGCAAGCCGGCGGTGCGGTGCGCTTCGGTTTGCAGGTGAATCAGTTGCAGCAGTTCACCCAGGCGGTCGAGCTGCGCGCCGCTGAGTTTCGAAAACAGGCTGGCGCGTGCACGGCGGTCGGCGCGCAGCGACAGCTCCAGGTTCTGCAACACCGTCAGCTGTTCATACACGGTGGGCTTCTGGAACTTGCGGCCGATGCCGGCCTGCGCCACCTCGGGCTCGGTCAGGCGCAGCAGGTCGATGGTGGAGCCGAAAAACACCTTGCCCGCATCGGGCCGCGTCTTGCCGGTGATGCAGTCCATCATCGTCGTCTTGCCGGCGCCGTTGGGGCCGATGATGCAGCGCAGCTCTCCGACGTTGATGGTCAGGCTCAAGGCATTCAGCGCCTTGAAGCCGTCGAAGCTGACCGTGACGTCGTCCAGGTAGAGCGCCACGCCTTGGGCGAAGTCGGGTACCCCGGCGCGCACAGCGCGGCCTGACGCAAATGAGCGCGTGGGCTCGTTCAGTTGGCGGGCATCAAATTCAGCGCGCCGGCGCGCGCCGGCTTCCATCAGGTCGGGTGTCATGGTGCACCCTTTTTTGTGTGGTCACGGGCGCTGCGGCGGCGCAGCTTGTGCAACAAGCCCAGCAGCCCGTCGGGCAGAAACAGCGTCACGGCGATGAACAGCGCGCCCAGGAAAAACAGCCAGAACTCGGGAAACGCCACCGTGAACCAGCTTTTCGCGCCGTTGACGAAAAACGCGCCCAGGATGGGGCCGATCAGCGTGCCGCGCCCGCCCACCGCGGCCCAGATGGCGATCTCGATGCTGGCCGCGGGGCTCATTTCGCCGGGGTTGATGATGCCCACCTGCGGCACGTACAGCGCACCGGCCACGCCGCACATCACGGCTGACAGCGTCCAGATGGCCAGCTTGTAGGCAACCGGGTTGTAGCCGCTGAACATGACCCGCGTTTCAGCGTCGCGGATGGCCTGCAGCACACGCCCGGCCTTGCTGTTCACTATGGTCCTGGCCATCAAATAGAAACCCAGCAGCGTCAGGCCGCTCAGCACACACAGCCCCACCTTCATGGTCTGGTCGATGGGCACACCGAGGATGCGCTTGAAGTCGGTGAAGCCGTTGTTGCCGCCAAAGCCGGTTTCGTTGCGGAAGAACAGCAGCATCGCGGCAAAGGTCAGCGCCTGCGTGATGATGGAGAAATACACACCCTTGATGCGCGAGCGGAAAGCGAAAAATCCGAACACGAAAGCCAGCAGACCCGGCACCAGCACCACCAGCAGCATCTGGCCGACGAAGCTGTCGCT
>JANNMQ010000496.1:0-2453 GCA_031398045.1 Rubrivivax sp. | reverse complement strand
GGCACAAGATCAGGGGGTGGTGGTTGAAGGGCACCGCTTGGCGCCCGGCGTGGTGGTGGCAGGTGCCGATTTGAGGTTGAACGGCACTGGCGTGCGCGCGGCAGGCTGGTTCAAAGGTTATGTGGCTGCGCTGTACCTGGGTTCGCGGGCCGGTACTGCCGAACAGGCGCAGGCCCAACCGGGCCCCAAGCGGCTGCAACTTCGGTTGCTGAACGATGTGCCTGCACAGGAATTCTCGAAAGCTCTGCGCAAGGGTGTGGTTCGCAACAGCAACGAAGCTGAAGTCAGCCGGCTGGAACCCGCGCTGGCGCGGTTTGAAGCGCAGATCAATGCCGTGAACAAAGTGCGCAAAGGCGACGTGGTGGACATTGACCAAGACGCCGCGGGCAGTCTGCTCTTTAGTCTGAATGGCACACTGCGGGGCCAGACGCCTGCGGGCACGCCACTGTTTGCAGCGGTGTTGCGCGCGTTTGTGGGCGACCAGCCCTATGACCAGAAGCTCAAGGCCGGCTTGCTGGGTGTAGCGCGTTGACACCCAGCCAGGTGCATTCGGGCCCCGCCCACCTGCGCTGGTTCCCTGCCGTCACATTCCCTTTCAACCCCTCAGGAGACCCAAGGCATGCCGTCCACCACCACAGCCACCACCGCCCGCCGCTTTGTTGTAGCCCATTCGTTGGCCCTGGCGGCCAGCGCCGCACTGATGCTGCCCCTGGCCGCGCACGCGCAGGCTTATCCCACCAAAACGGTGCGATTGATCGTGCCTTTTGCGCCTGGCGGCACCACCGATATCGTGGCCCGTATCGTCAGTGAAAAGATGGGCGCTGCGCTGGGCCAGACCGTGGTGGTGGAAAACAAGGCCGGTGGTGGGGGCTCGGTGGGTGCGCTGGAAATGATCCGCGCCACCCCCGACGGCCACGTGCTGGGCATGGCCACGGTGTCCACCACGGCGGCCAACCCGGCCATCAACCCGAAGATCGGCTACGACCCGGCGCTGGACTTCGTGCCCATCATCAATATCGCGGCCACGCCCAATGTGATTGCGGTGCATCCCAGCTTTCCGGCACGCGACTACAAGGGTTTCATTGCCGAGTTGAAGAAAAACCCCGGCAAGTACAGCTACGCCAGTTCGGGCACCGGCGGCATCGGTCATCTGCAAACCGAGCTCTTCAAGAGCCTGGCGGGTGTGTTCATGACCCACATCCCCTACCGCGGCGCGGGCCCGGCGCTGAACGACACGGTGGCCGGCCAGGTGCAGATCATTTTTGACAACATGCCTTCGGCGCTGCCCTTCATCAAAGACAACCGCCTCATCCCCATTGTGGTGGCGGCGCCGCAACGCCTGGTGCAACTGCCCAACGTGCCCACGTTCAAGGAAGTGGGCCTGGAGCCCGTGAACCGCATGGCCTATTACGGCGTGCTGGCGCCCAAGGGCACACCGCGTGCCGTGGTGGACAAGGTGGCCGCTTCGGTGAAGAAGGTGCTGGAAGACGCTGGCGTGCGCAAGCGCATCGAAGACACCGGATCGCTGATTGTGGGCAACACCCCCGAGCAGTTCGGCGCCCAGATGAAAGCCGAGCTCGAGGTCTACCAGACGGTTGTGAAGAAGCAGGGCCTGGCGCTCTGAAGACACCCGCCCAGGTGGCACGCCGTGCGCCCACATGCGCCGCGGCGTCAGCACTGCCCAGCCAGGCCGCCATCGACCGTTTCATCGATGCGCTGTGGATCGAAGACGGCCTGGCGCCGCTGACACTGGCCGCCTACCGGCGCGACTTGCAGCTGTATGCGGCCTGGCTGCACGCTGAATGCGGCAAGGCACTGGAGCACAGCAGCGAAGCCGATTTGCTGGCCTACACCGCGCAGCGGCATGCCGGCACCCGCGCCACCACCGCCAACCGGCGTTTGACGGTGTTCAAGCGCTATTTCCGCTGGGCGCTGCGCGAAAGGCTGCTGACCACCGACCCCACGCTGAAGCTGCTGGCCGCACGCCAACCGCTGCGCGTGCCCAAGCTGCTGTCAGAAGCCCAGGTGGAATTGTTGCTGGCGGCGCCCGACCGGGATCAGGCCCAGGGCCAGCGCGACCGTACGATGCTGGAGCTGATGTACGCCAGTGGCCTGCGCGTGAGTGAACTGGTGCAGCTGAAAACCGTGCACCTGGGGCTGAACGAGGGTGTGCTGCACGTCACCGGCAAGGGCGCCCGGGAACGGCTGGTGCCTTTTGGCGCCGAAGCCCATGCCTGGCTGCAGCAGTACCTGAAACAAGCGCGTGTGCAGATCCTGGACGGCCGAGCCAGCGATGCGTTGTTTGTCACGCGGCTGGGCGCGGCCATGTCGCGGCAGATGTTCTGGCAGCTGGTCAAACGCTACGCCGTGCAGGCCGGCATCACGGCGCCGCTGTCGCCGCACACGCTGCGCCATGCTTTTGCCACCCATTTGCTGAACCATGGTGCGGATTT
>JANNMQ010000488.1:0-3809 GCA_031398045.1 Rubrivivax sp. | reverse complement strand
GCCTGCATGCTACGCGGCGGCCAGCGCGCGTGCATGCAAATTGCTGATGGCGCCGATGACGCGTGCTGATCAGTTCGGTGGCCGCTCCAGGCCTGTGCCTGCCAGCGCGTTGCACGCACACCGATCAACGCGGCGGCGGCTGCACCGCCAGCATCTGCCGCGTCAGCGCGGCCTGGGCCAGCACCCAGTTCTCGAAGGCCTGCAGGTCGGGCCGGTCGTGCCGCTGCAACCGACGCACCAGCCAGTAGGCATAAGGCGAGGTCACGCGGCCGGCCACGCCAAAGGGTTCCACCAGTTCACCACGTTGCAAAGCTTCCTGCACCAGCGGCAACCGCGCCAGCGCCACGCCTTGCCCGGCGGCGGCGGCTTGCACCTGCTGGTAGGTGAAGTTCAGGTACACCCAACCGCGCGGCTCCAGCGTCGCTTTGTCGTTTTCGCGCAGCCAGTGGCGCCAGCTCAGAAAGGCCGTGCTCGAGCGGTTGTCGTCTTCTTCCAGCAGCGTGTGGCGCACCAGGTCGGCGGCGCGGCGCAGCGGCAGGCGCTGCAGCAGCGCCGGGCTGGCCACTGGCGTCAGCACCTCGTCAAACATCAGCGTCGACCCTTCGGGCGCCTGGTCGGGGTGGCAATAACGCAGCGCCACGTCAATCTGCGGCTCGTCCAGGCTGGCCATCTGGTCGCTGGCGGCGATGCGGATGTCGGACTCGGGGTGCTGGTTCTGAAAGTCCGCCAGGCGCGGCAACAGCCACAGCGATGCAAACGAAGCAAAGGTGGCCACCCCCACCGGCTGCCGGCCCTGGCTGCTGCGGATGTGGCGCACCGTGCCGTCCAGTTGCACCAGCAGCGGCTCCACGCTGCGCAGCAGGCTGGCACCGGTGGGCGTGAGTTCCACATGCCGCGTGCCGCGCAGAAAAAGCGCCGTGCCCAGTTCGTCTTCCAGCGCCTTGATCTGGCGGCTGATGGCGGGCTGCGTGAGGTGCAATTCTTCAGCCGCAGCGCGAAAGCTCAGGTGCCGGGCCACGGCCACGAAGGCGCGCAGGTTGCCCACGGCCAGCGGGCGGTGTCGGGTGTTATTCATGCGGATTTATTATCAGTGGTGCCGGCATTGCTGATTGGACCCGGGCTTCCGGACTGGCCAGAATGTGCAGCACAGTCAGCTTTCCATATATGAGCCGTTCAGGCTGGCTGTGCACCAGGAGCCCCACCATGACCGACCACCTTCTCGCCCGTTCACCCATTCCTGCTGCGCATCAGTCGGCAGCGCCGTGGTTGGCCACGCTGGCGGCGGCTGACGTCTGGCCATTGGCTGCAGTGCCCACCCGCCGCTGGCTGCGTGTGGAGCGCGGCTGCCTGTGGGTGACGGCCGCTGCCGGGCAGCCGGGCCCCGTGCCGCGTGAGGCCGACATCTGGTTGACCCCAGGCGACAGCCTGGTGTTGCCACCGGACAGCCGTTGGCTGCTGCAGGCCTGGCCCGACGCAGACGTGATGCTGATGGAACAAGCCGTTGCGCCGCTGCCGCGCAGGGCAGCGACGCACCACCCCAGACTGGCTGGCCTGCGTGTCCGGCTGGTCGGCTGGGCCTGCGCGTTGCGGGGTCTGCTGTCTGCCGTAACGGGGCGGGCGTGTTCATTGCAACGCTGAAATCTGCAGGTGCAACGTCACCCGGTGCACCGCTGCTGCAGTTCGTCGCACAGCGCGGGCCTTTGTGGCCAGACGGCCCCATGCTGCAGCAGCCCATCCTGCTTTGGGAGGGGCCGAACAGGGGTTTGCGATGCGTGAACAGGTGAAATGGATGGTGCGGCTGGTACTGGCATCGGGCTTGATGGCCCTGGTGCAGCCCTTGTGGGCGCAGGCGCAGGTGCAGCCACAGGCCCAGGGGCAGACCCAGGCCCAAGGCCACCTGGTCAGCGCAGCCTGGTTGCAGCAACAGCTGGGCCAGACCGACCTGCGTGTGCTGGATGCGTCATCCGCACGGCAGTACCGCGAAGGGCACATACCGGGCGCCATCAACGCCGACTTCATGGGCTTCGGCCCCACCGGCGTCACGCCGCAGCAGATGCAGCGGCAGCTGCGCAGCTGGGGCATCAGCGCCGGCCAGCGCATCGTCATCGTTGACCAAGGCGGCACCTACCAGGCGCCGCGCCTGTTCTGGGACTTGGCCTACCACGGCGTGCCCACCGCGCAGTTGTTCATCCTGAACGGTGGCATCGCGCAGTGGCGCGCCGCCGGTGGTGCGCTGACCACGCAAGCCACGCCGGCACCACCGGCCGGCTCCATCAGCCTGGGTGCGACCCAGGACACGCTGCGCGTCAAGCTGCCCGAATTCCTGGCCGCCACTGCCGAACCGCGCAAGCACGTGATGCTGGAAGCGCTGGACCCTGACTACTACTACGGCGGTGCCGGTTTTTTCAACCGCTATGGCCATGTGCCGCACGCCACGCTGATGCCGGCCGACGACTACTTCAACGCCGACAAGACCTTCAAGTCACCCGCCGAGATCCAGCGCATGCTGGACCACCTGGGCATCGGCCGCCAGCAGCAGGTGCACACCTACTGCGGCGGCGGTGGTGCCGCTGCGGTGCCGTGGTTTGCGCTGAAATACCTGCTGGGCTACCCGCGTGTTTCTCTGTTTCTCGAGTCTCAACTGGGCTGGCTGCAAGACGAACGTGAACTGCCGGTGTGGACCACCAGCGCACCGCAGCTGCTGCGCGACACCAGCTGGCTCAAGGCCTGGGGCAGCCCGATGGCACGCATGTTCAAGCTGGCACAGGTCAGCATCGTGGACGTGCGTGCGCCGCAGGCCTATCAGCTGGGACATGTGCCACTGGCGGTGAATGTGCCGGCCGCTGCGTTTGGCAGGCAGCTGAGTACATCCGCCCACAGCTCACAGGCCTCGGACAGCGCGCCAGGCCTGGCCGCCTTGTTGTCACAGGCCGGCGTGCGCGCCGGTGACGAAGCGGTGCTGGTGTCTGATGGTGGCCTGACACCCGACGCCGCGCTGGCTTTCCTGGCGCTGGAAAACCTGGGCCAAGCCAGGGTGTCGATCTTCACCGACAGCCTGGACCGTTGGGTGGATCGTGGCCAGCAGGTGGCGCGCCCAGCGGCGGCAAAAACCAGGGCGGCTGGCGGTGGCGACGTGGCCAGCGGCCCGCCCACGGGTAGCACGCCCGGCTATCAGGCACAGCCGCGCCCGGGCCTGCTGTTGACAGATGCTGCTGCAGCGCCGGCCCTGTTCCCGCGGGTCTACGTGGCCTCGGGCGCGCAAATGCCCACCAGCCTGCCCACCGGCACCGTGGTGCACTTGCCCTACACGCAGCTGCTGCAGGCCGACGGCATGCCCAGGCCCGCGCACGACATCTGGTTGGCGCTGCAAAAAGCCGGCGTGCCGCGTTACGCCGAAGTGGTGCTGTTTGCCGACGCCCCGGGCGAAGCCGCCATCAACTATGTGTTGCTGCGGCTGATGGGTTTTGCTGATGTGAAGGTGTGGCTGCGCTGAAGCCGGGCGGCGGCGTGCGGGTGCACCTTCGGCCGGTGGTGCGGCCGCTGGCAATGGCCGAATTTCCGTACAGCCCCAAAATGGGCGCATTTCCAGGCGTGATGCTGTGTGCAGCACCACGCGCCGATGGCCCGCTGCCGTCGTGGAACACCCCAAGACGCCCAAGGGACCGGCTGCATGCCCACGTTGAACTGGATCGGCAAGGAAGCCGTTGTCAAACACCACAAGGACGTGCCTTTTCGCCTGCTGGAGCCCGTGCCTGAACTGTCGTGCGGGCCGGCCGATGCGGGCAACCTCATCGTCCAGGGCGACAACC
>JANNMQ010000900.1:0-4423 GCA_031398045.1 Rubrivivax sp. | reverse complement strand
GTGCTGCAGCAGGTAGCGGCCAGCGGCCTGGTGGGCACCGAACTGGGTGTGGTCTGGCATGCGGGCGAGCCCATGGCGGTGCCGCAGCGCTGGTACGAAGCCGCTTTCGAGACCATCGCGCGCCGCTTGCCCCATGTGCGCCTGACGCACCACTTCCAGACCAACGCGGTGCTCATCGACGCCGCCTGGTGCGCATTTTTCGCCCGCCACGGCGTGCGTGTGGGTGTCAGCATCGACGGCCCGGCGCCGCTGCACGACCTTCACCGCCGCAGCCGCGACGGGCACGGCAGCCACGCACGTGTGATGGCCGGCATTGCCCAGCTGCAAGCGGCGGGTATTGGCTTCCATGCCATCGCGGTGCTGACGCGGGACTCGCTGGCGCAGGCCGATGAACTGTTCCAGTTTTTCGCCGCGCTGGGCGCTGAACAGGTGGGTTTCAACATCGAGGAAATCGAGTCGGAACACCGCAGCTCGTCGCTGCAAGCTGGTGCCGATGGCGGCGCTGATGACCACAGCGCCACCCAAGCGGCGCTGCACGCTTTCTGGGCCCGCTTCATGCAGCGGTTGCAAACCGACCCGGGCGCCTTGCGTGTGCGCGAGATCGGCGCCGTGCTCGGTGCGCTGCGCGACCCAGGCTGGGGCGGGCACGTGGGGCAACATGCAAAACCAGGCCGGCCGCATGCTGAACGTGGCGCACGACGGCAGCTGGTGCTTCTGGTCGCCCGAACTGCTGGGCGCGCGGCACCCGCTGCGCGGCAGCGTGACCCTGGGCAACCTGGCACACGACCCGGCACCCTGGCAAAACCTGGCCGCGGCCGCGCGCTGGCAGCGCGAGATCGATGCCGGCGTGCGCCAATGCCGCGAACGCTGCGCCTACTTCAACCTGTGCCTGGGCGGCGCGCCCGCGAACAAGCTGGCCGAGCACGGCTCGATGGCCGGCAGTGAAACGATGGCCTGCCGCCTGGGTGTGCAGGCGGTGGCCGACGTGGTGTTGGCGGGGCTTGAGGAAACACTGGGCACGCCCCGGCGGGCATAGTTTTGAGGCCACCCGGGATGCGTGCGAAGGCCATTCGCACCAAGAACCTGGGCCTGGCTACACCAACTTGCTGATGTAGACCAGACCGGCCGTCGGTTTTTCCGGTGGTGGGCTGCCTGTGGCGGTGCCACTGCTGCTGCTGCGTGGGGCCCAGCCCATGGGCACGGGCTGATCGGCCGGCCACATCACGACCGCCCCAGCCGGCACCGGGCTCGAATCGCGGCCCAGGCTGCGGCTGATCGACACATGGTCGGCACCGTAGCCGGGCAAAGCATCGGTCATGGTGCCGTAGTCCCTTTGTTTGTCAGGGCTGCCCAAGCGCACAGGGCCGGGGTTTTCGAGCTGGGTGACCGGGTCGATGGTGGCCGGGTGGTTGGCGAGCCAGCAGTAGGTCGTGTCGCCCAGCAGCCACAGAACCATCCGAGCGTCGTAGGGATAGGGCTCGAAGCCGCCGATGAAATGGCGCTGTGGCGATGAAATGGCGGTTGCCTGGCGGACCTCGATCGACCAGAAATCCGATCCCTCGCCGAAGTTGTTGTTGTGGCAGGCAATCTTGGCCATCATCGATCCGTGCCATGTGCCGTCGACATGGGTGCGGGCGCGAAAAACTTCCATGCGCAATTCGCCCCGTTCCCAGCCCTGGTCGTTGATAACCACTGGGTAGTAGGTGTTGACGTTGCCGCCGAGCTTGAATTCGGCCGGCGTCAGGTCGGCGTGGTGCGCGCCGCTGCTGACCACACCCGTGACGGCCAAATCGCCCACCACCCGCATGCCGGCGGGCGCCGTGACCAGCACGGCATCGTCGCGCGCTGCAATGGGGCCCAGTCGCGCCAGCAGCACCAGATCGCCGTCGTCATGACCGGGCAGGTTCTCGTAGGTCAACACCAGCTGGGCGTCGCCGGCCAGCGCGTTGCTGTAGACCGTGAGCTCGATGTCCAGCGCCTCGCGTGGCCCCCAGACACCCGGTGTATTGCGCCTGATGGTGTGGTTGTCAACCTGCCAGCCGGTCTGCGTCACCTGCAGCGCCACGTGGTCGGTGGGCGAGCCCAGCAGGCCCCATTCGGCACCCACCGTGCCGGTACGAAAAGCCAGGTAGAAACGCGTGGCTTCATCGTCCTGGGCTGCCAGCGCTAGCGGGCGACCCGAGGTGTTGACCACACGCAGCTGCAGCTTGTTCGCCGAGCGGCCATCGTTGAGCACGTCAGCACCGGTGCAAAAACCGGCCAGGAAAGGGCCACTGGCAGACGTGGAACCCGTGCGCAACGCGGTCGCGGGCAGGCCTTGCGGCTCGTGCCGGCGCAGCACGGGCAGGTGCATCAACTGCGTGCTGCGCACCTCGCGGCCATCGGGGTGGAAAAAGCCGTGCACATGCAATTGCGCCCGTGTGGCCCGCGAACCGCCGGCTTCGGCTGCACTCACGTTGTCGAACCGCAGGCGCAACGCTTCGCCTGGCGCAAGGACCAAGCGCTCAACGCCTGCAAAGGCCAGGCTCACGTTGTGGCGGGCGGGGTCTTCGTGAATCGACAGCGCCCAGGCCGCTTCGCTTTGCGCAGCCAGCACGATGTCTTGGGGCGAGCGCAGCACACCGGGGCGGAACACCAGGTTCAGGTGCGCCGGCCCCGCCGTCACCGGGTAGGCGGTGCGGTTGACGATCTCAAGCTCCATGGTCTGCGGCGACGCCGTGATGCTCAGCACCGGCCAGCCGCTGACGTGGTGCAGCGAAGCGTCGAAGCCCGCCGCAGCGGGCAGGTCGCGGGTGGCTGGCAACCAGCCGCGACCTTTCACAAGCCGCCTCCGGTGGGCGGCAGCCGGGGCAGCGGTTCGCTGCGCAGTTGCAGCCAGCCCTCGCGGGCCACGGCACGGCCGTCGTAGCGGGCGCGGACGTCGGCTTCGCCCAGCACTCGGGCCAGGTCGTGCAGGCCCCGCTCAACGGCTTCGGTGTTCAGGCCGAGGTCTGCGTAGGGGTTGGGTGCGGGGGGCACTGGGCCTGGGGTGGGGGCTGGTGTGCCTGAAGCGCTGGTGATGGGCATCGGCATGGGCATCAACAGGCCGATGTCACTGCGCCCGTCCAGGCGTATGCGGCCCAGTTCAACCAGCTTCAACCACAGCGCCTCGCCGCGGCTGCCGAAGCCGTGAACCAGCTCGTCGCGCCGAATGGTGGGGTGGTGCGGCACTTCGGTCCAGCTGTTGCCCGTGCGCTCGATCCATGACCACAACGCACCGGGCTCGCTGGGCAGCGGCAGCGCGATGTCGTCTGGCCCGCACAGCACCGGCTCGGTACGGAACGTGATGCGCAGGTCGGCCACCTGTTGCTTGAAAAGATCGGCCGGTATGTCGATCGACTTGGCGGGCAGCAGCCCACAGGTGGCGTGCACCGCGCCGCGTGGGTCGAGCAACAGCGTCACTTCCACCGCAGGCCCTTCAGGCCTGAGCACCAGGGTCTCGTCCAGATAGGGTCCACCCTGTTCATCGCGGAACAAGGCACCGTCTTCGGCCCACCAGGCACACAAGCCGTCGTCCCGCTGGTGGCGCCCGCCCAGGCGAACCGGCACCTGCACGTCGCCCAGGCCATGGCTCTGGTCGGTGTCGCCAGCCAGGCGGGCGTTCAGCGCCGTCACCGACTGGTCGATGGCCGCCGGGCGGCGCAGCGTGATCGCCAGCCGGGCCCGCGCCACCGCCACAGGCCGGCCCACCAGCATGGCGCGTGCGGCGTGCTGGGCGCTGTCTTTGGGGTCGATGGTGGCGAGTGCTTCATTCAGGTGGCCGATGAAGGCCTCGACGCGGCCTTGGACGGGCAGCGTCAACCAGTGCAGCAGGCGCCGCAATCCCGCTTCGCCGACATCGCGCCAATGGCGCGGCGAAGCCGTATCGCCCGGTGCGCCCGACCAGACCCCGCCTTCACCCACCGTGCCCAGCAGATGCCCGGAGCCCGCATACACGTCGATCTCGTCATCCAGTTCATTCACCACCAGCCATCCGCAGACCGGCGACGTGGACGGGTGTGCGTTGCTTTCAAGATCACCCAACGCCCCTGACAACCAACGGAAATCGAGCCGTGCCGCTTGCGCCAGGCGCATCGACAGGGCAGCACGGTTGGCTTCACCTGCTGCGGGGCGCATGGCCCGCGGTGTGTGCAAGCGCGTGGGTTGCCACACCTGCGTACGCCCAAAGGCGTCCATCACGCGCAGCCTTTCGATCAGCAGTTCACCCGAACGGATCGGGTGGAAGGGGCTGTCGAAGAGCGGCGTGGTCGGGTGCAGTGGGCCCACAGCCAAACGCACCCGTTCGGTGAAGCTGCGCTGCCCTGGCAGACCGATGGGGTCGGCAATCGGCAACTGCGGCTCTTGCCCCTGCATCAGCAAGTGGTCGTGGAAGCCGCTCAGCGGC
>JANNMQ010000882.1:0-2469 GCA_031398045.1 Rubrivivax sp. | reverse complement strand
CAGCGTCGACATCGTCAACATGGGCGCTGCCGGCACGCCACTGACCACGGGCGACAAGGCACTGCTGACGGTGGACGTGTGGGAACACGCCTACTACATCGATTACCGCAACCAGCGCCCGAAGTTTGTCGAAACCTTTCTGGACAAGCTGGTGAACTGGGAATTTGCGCAGGCCAACTTCGGCTGAAACGCAGACTCACCGCTGCGCCTGTACAGGGGCCGGCTGCACGGGGTGCGGCCGGCCCTTTTTATTCTTTGAAAGGTTTGCCGCGCAGCCGCGCGCCGGCTTTGATACCGCGCTTGCTGAACCAGCCCTGGCGCATTTCCAGCGCATAACGCACAGGTTTGCTGGAACAGTGTGAGGCTTCAGAGCGCGGCTGCATGTCAGCGATGTTGACGATGGTGCCGTCGTCGGCCACAAATGCGATGCTCAACGGAATCAGCGTGTTGCGCATCCAGAAGCAGCGCACCGCGCTGTCCTCGTTGACAAACAGCATGCCTTCGTTGGCACCCATTTCGGTGCGGAACATCATGCCGGTCTGTTGCTGCGCGGGTGACACCGCCAGCTCGGTGTCAATGACGTGCATGCCTGCGGAAAGGCGCGTGCTGGGCAGGCGCGCTTGGGGTCCTTCCTGCGCATGGGCAGGAAACAGGGCACAGGCTGCCGTGGCCAGCAGCGCCGCTTTGAGCAGCACCTGTTGAGCTGCACGGACGGTGGGGGAATTGACCATCTTGGGTTTGATGAATGTCATGGGGATTGCGGCTGTACACCGCTACATTATCTGCGGTCCGCTGGCCACAACGCACGCTGTGAAGCGTGGTTGACAGGCGCGCGGCCCATGCGCCCGCCATGCACGCCACCACAGCCCAGCCACTCGCGTCCACTTCGCCGCCACCGCCACCTTCGCCGCCCGCTTTGCCTCCCACACTCGCTGTACTGGACGACCCGCTGGAGCTGGCTCGCTACACGCGCTGGGTGGTGGGGCCCGCCGGGCAGCGGCTGGGTGAGTCGGCGCTGCAACTCTCGGGCATGCACTGCGCGGCCTGTGCCGGCATCATTGAATCGGCATTGATGCAAGTGCCCGGTGTGCAGCAGGCGCAAGTCAGCGCTGCTTCAGAACGTGCCACGGTGCAGTGGGACCCCGAAACGGCGCAGCCCTCTGCATTGATAGCCGCTGTACGGCGTGCCGGCTACGACGCCGTGCCCGATGCCGCGGCCCCGGCGCGAGCGATGCGCAAGCTGGAGCACCGGCGCGCCTTGTGGCGTCTGTTTGTGGCTGGTTTCTGTGCCATGCAGGTGATGATGATGGCCACGCCCAGCTATGTGGCCGGGCCGGGTGAGCTGAGCGACGAGATGCGTTTGCTGCTGAACTGGGGCAGCTGGCTGTTGACGCTGCCGGTGATGCTGTTTTCTGCCGGGCCGTTTTTTAAGGGTGCTTGGCGCGCGCTGCGTTTGCAGCGCATCGGCATGGATGTGCCGGTCACCCTCGGCATCGTCATCACCTTTGTGGCCAGCACCGGCGCCACCTTCAGCCCGCAAGGCGTGTTTGGTCACGAGGTTTATTTTGATTCGCTGACCATGTTCGTCAGCTTTTTGTTGGGTGCCCGGTATGTGGAACTGGGGGCCCGCCACCGCGCGGCCGATGCACTGGAAGCGCAGCTGGCCTGCATGCCACAAACCGCCTGGCGCGTGGGCGCTGGCGGGCAGCACGAAGAGGTGAGCGTGCAGCGCCTGCGGGTGGGTGACCTGCTGAAAGTGCCCGCGGGGCAGGCCTTTGCGGCCGACGGGCTGATTGAAAGCGGGCACACCGCGGCCGACGAGTCGTTGCTCAGTGGCGAATCGGCACCGGTGCCCAAGCAGGTGGGTGACAGGGCAATAGCCGGCAGCATCAACCTGGGTGCACCGGTGTTGCTGCGTGTGCAGCGAACGGGTGCCGACACACGCTTTGAGTCTTTGGTGTCGATGATGCGCAGCGCAATGGGCCAGCGCCCGGCCGCGGCGCGTGTGGCCGACCGCTGGGCCGCGCCTTTTTTGTGGGCGGTGCTGGTGTTGGCCGCTGGTGCAGCTGCGGTGTGGAGCGTCATCGAGCCCTCGCGGGCGGTGTGGGTGGCCGTGTCGGTGCTGATCGTTACCTGCCCTTGTGCACTTTCCCTGGCGGCGCCGGCCACGATGGTGGCCGCTGCGCGAGGCCTGGCACGGCGGGGTGTGATGCTGCAACGCCTGGACGCACTGGACCCGCTGGCGCGCGCGCAGCACATCTTTCTGGACAACACCGGCACGCTGACTGAAGACCAGCTGCAGCTGCAACAGATGCAGCTGACACCGTATGCGTGGGCACAGGGCGCGCTGCAGGCCGACGTGCATGCCGACGTGCAGGCCTCTGCGTCCAGCCTGGCCACTTGGTCGGCACATCCCCTGTCACGGGCTTTGGCCGCCGCTGATGCTGGCGCTCGCGCAGCAGGTCATGC
>JANNMQ010000853.1:0-11356 GCA_031398045.1 Rubrivivax sp. | reverse complement strand
GCCGCTGATGAACAGCCGCATGTTGCGGCAGGCCTGTGCGTTGAAGCCGGGTTCGGCCAGCAGACGCACGTACAGCGTGGGCACCCCCATGAACACGGTGGCTTCGGGCAGGCGGGCGATGGCCGCGCGGGGTTCGAAGCGCGAGAACCAGATCATCTTGGCGCCGGCCAGCAGCGCACCGTGGCTGGCCACAAACAGGCCGTGCACGTGAAAGATGGGCAGCGCGTGCAGCAGCACGTCATCAGCTTGCCAGCCCCAGGCGGTCTTCAGCACCCGCGCGTTGGACAGCAGGTTGCCGTGTGTCAGCATGGCCCCCTTGCTGCGGCCGGTGGTGCCGCTGGTGTACAGAATGGCCGCCAGGTCGCCTGCACTGCGGTGCACCGGCGTATGGTGGGTGCTTTGAAAAGCAGCGCGGTCCAGCAGCGTGCCGCTGCGGTCGTCGTTCAGCGTGTACACATGTTTGGTGCCAGCCACAAAGGCCAGTTTGCTGACCCAACCGAAGTTTTTGCCTGCACAGACCACCACCGCGGGTTCGGCGTTGCCGATGAAATACTCGATCTCTGCAGCTTGGTAAGCGGTGTTCAACGGCAGAAAAACATGCCCGGCGCGCAGCACGGCCAGGTAGAGCATCAGCGCTTCCACGCTTTTTTCCGTCTGCACCGCAATGCGTGAAGCAGGCGGCAGTGCCAGCGATGCCAGCAGGTTGGCCAGCATGGCGGTACCACGTTCCAGGTCGGCCCAGCTGTAGTGCAGCGGCTCGGGCGTGTCGGCGGTTTCTATCGCGATGGCCCGCAAGTCGGCCGGAAAGGCCGCGCGCAGGGCCACAAAAAGGTTGTCGTTCAATTTCATGTTGGTTGTCGCCTCACCGGGCCTGCGCGGGAGCTGAAGGCTTCAGTCCCGTTCAGTCCAGTTTCGCACCTGAATTCTTCACCACTTCGGCCCAGCGCTTCACCTCTGCGCTGACAAAGCGCCCGAAGTCGTCACCCCACAGGTTGGGCGTTTCGGTACCCAGGCCGGTCCAGATGGTTTTCAGGTCGTCGGCATTCAGCGCCTTGCGCATCTCGGCGGCCATCTGTTGCGTGGCTTCGCGCGGCGTGCCTTTGGGCGCCCAGATGCCATACCAGGTAGCCACTTTGTAGGTGGGCACGCCCCCCTCCACCGACGTGGGCACCGCAGGAAAACCTGGTGCACGTTTGTCGCTGGCCACTGCAATGGCGCGCAGGCGCCCGCTCTTGATGTGCGTGGCGCTGCTGCCCAGGCCGTCGAACATCAGGTCCACCTGGCCAGCAATCAGGTCTTGGAGTGCGGGGCCAGCGCCGCGATAAGGAATGTGGGTGATGAAGGTCTTGGTCTGCAGCTTGAACAGTTCACCCGCCAGGTGGTGGCTGGTGCCGTTGCCGGCCGAGCCGTAGTTCAGCCGCGCCGGGTTCTTGCGCAGGAAGTCCAGCAGCTCAGGCAGCGTGCTGGCGTTCACTTTGGTCGGGTTGACCACAATGACTTGCGGCACGCTCGACACCAGGCCCACGGGCACAAAGTCGGTCTCGATGTTGTAGTCCAGCTTCGGGTACATGCTGGGCGCAATGGCGTGGTGCACCGCGCCCATGAAGTAGGTGTAGCCGTCGGGCGCAGCCTTCGCAGCCACACCGGCGCCCAGCGTGCCACCGGCGCCCCCCTTGTTGTCGATGACGAACTGGCGCCCCAGGTTGCGTGTCATGGCCGCAAACAACGGGCGCGCAAAAGCATCGGTACCACCACCAGGGGGGAAGGGCACCACGATGGTCACGGGCTTGTTGGGCCAGCCGCTTTGCGCTTGCACCCAAGGTGCTGCCAGCGTGGCCGCACCGGCGGCACCTGCAACCAGGGCCTGGCGGCGGTTCATGGTGTTCATGGGTCTGTTCCTGTGATGTGTTTTTTGCGGGGGGCGCTGGACGTGGCCAGCGGCCGCGTTACAGCGGGTTGGTGATGGCACGTGACCGCGCCACTTCACCTTGACGGAACTTGGCGTGGCTGGCTTCTACCTTGGGCAAGTCGTAAAGGTAGTTGACCATCATGCCGAACGATTGGCGCAAGCCCTTGGGCGACGGGTTGCCGCGCGGGTTGATGCGTTCCAGCCGCGCCCCATTGTCAAGGTGAAAACGGGCCACGGCGTCGCCTTGTGGTGTCGGGGAAAGCCCCAACAGGTAGGCGCTGCACAGGCGCAGCAGCGCCGCGCGGTCGTCGTCGGTCATGGCCTCGTGCGCAGCTTTGCTCTGCAGGGCAGCCAGGTCACCTTTGCACAGGGTGCGCAGCCGGGTGCGTGCCGCTTCGAGTTCGTGGGCCGCCGCCTTGCGGGCGCCCGGTAAATCGGCCCAGTCAGGTTCAGACAGCAGCCAGGCCGCAAAACCCGGTATGGGCGACAGCGTGCAAAAGGTCTTCAGGCGTGGCGATTCGCGCTGCAGCTGCTGGGCCACCGTCTTGATCAGGAAATTGCCCAGGCTGACGCCGCGCAGGCCCGGCTCACAGTTGCTGATGCTGTAGAACGCCGCCACGCGAAAGCGGTCGGGTGACAGTGGTGTGCTGGCTTTGTTGATCAGCGGCGCTATGGCTTCGGGCATTTCGGGCAGCAAGGCCACTTCGACGAAGATCAACGGTTCGTCGGGAAGTTGTGGGTGAAAAAATGCGAAGCAGCGGCGGTCGGGCTGCAGGCGGCGGCGCAGGTCGTCCCACCCATCCACCGCGTGCACGGCTTCGTGGTGGATGATCTTTTCCAGCAGCTTTGCCGGTGCGTTCCAGTCCACCCGTTTCATCTGCAAAAAGCCGGGGTTGAACCAGGAGGTCAGCAGGTGCAGCAGGTCGGCCTCTATCACCTGCAAATCAGGCCGTGCCTTCAAGCGCGCCAGCAGCGCACGGCGCAGACGCAGCACGGCGGCGGTGCCGCCGGGTATGCGGTTCAGGCGCCTGAACAGTTCTTGCCTTGCCGGCTCGGCGGCACGGGTCAGTTGCAGCAGCGTTTGTGCGTTGGGTTGGTTGGCGTAGTCCAGCGCCACCTTCAGCACCGCTTGTGGATCGGGGCTGAGATCGCTGGCCAGAAAGTCAAAAAACTCGTCCAGCGCAACGTCTTCCAGGCTGTCCAGGCTGTTGATGATGTCGCTGGCCAGTGCCATGCCACCGAGTTCGCCTTTCTCGCTCACCAGCCGTAGGCAATCGGCCTTCATACGGCGCAAGGTGCGCTGGGTTCGGTGGCGCGCCGTGGCCAGCCGCAAGTCGTCAAACATGGCGGAATTCCTTTTTTGGGGGGGACTCAGCTTCATGTCAACGTCACCTGGGCGCTTGTCTGTAGGGCTTGCAGTGTCACCCAGAGACGAACGCCCAGGATGTGCGACCTATGCAACACCCAGAAGTCCGGATTGCCGTGCCAGCGCTGCCGAAGCTGCCCACGCCGCGCCGTTGTGCCAGGTCAGCAAGCCCCACTGGCGCAGGCCTTAGCATCGGTAGCTGAACATCGGCTTGGGGTGCCACCTTGCATCATCTGCCGCCATGAACCATTCGAAGGAGAGAACCATCATGCAACGCCGCCCCCTCTTGGCCCTGACTGTTTTGGCCGCCGCCGCGGGTTGCGCCCACGCGCAAACGGGCAAGGAAATCAAAATTGCGCTTGTCGCCAGCAAGACTGGCCCGCTGGAGGCTTATGCCAAACAGACCATCGTTGGTTTCAAGATGGGCCTGGACTACGCCACGGGCGGCACCAGCATGGTGGCCGGTCGCAAGTTGGTGGTGATCGAAAAAGACGACCAGGGCAAGCCCGACGTGGGCAAGGCGGCACTCGCTGCGGCCTATGCAGACGACAAAGTAGACATTGCCGTGGGCCCCACTGCCAGCCCCGTGGCGCTGGCCATGTTGCCGGTGGCCGAAGAGTACAAAAAGATCCTGCTCGTTGAACCCGCTGTGGCTGACAGCATCACTGGCGACAAATGGAACCGCTACATCTTCCGCACGGGCCGCAACTCGTCGCAAGATGCGGCCGCCAACGCAGCAGCGCTGGATAAACCCGGCAACGTGGTGGCCACATTGGCCAATGACAACGCCTTTGGGCGGGACGGTGTGAAGGCCAGCAGAGACTTCATCAAAAACGCCAAGATCGTGCACGAAGAATACCTGCCGGTGGGTACCACCGACTTCACCGCGGGCCTGCAACGCATCGTCGACAAACTGAAGGACCAGCCAGGGCGCAAGTTCATATCGGTGGGCTGGGCGGGCAGCCCCACACCGTTTTCGAAAATCGCCGACCTTGACCTGAAGAAGCGCTACGGCATCGAGCTGGCCACGGGCGGCAACATTTTGCCGGCCATGGTGGCCTACAAGCAGTTTGAAGGCATGGAAGGTGCGCTGTACTACTACTTCGGCATCCCGAAAAACAAGGCCAATGAATGGCTGGTGGCCAACCATTACAGCCAGTTCAAGGCACCGCCCGACTTCTTCACCGCCGGTGGCATGAGTGCGGCCATTGCGGTGGTGGAGGCGCTGAAAAAGACCAACGGCGACACCGGCACCGAAAAGCTCATCAGCACGATGGAAGGCATGAGTTTTGAGACCCCCAAGGGCAAGATGACGTTCCGCAAGGAAGACCATCAGGCGATGCAGGACATGTTCCACTTCAAGATCAAGAACGATCCGGCTTTTGCCTGGGGTGTGCCAGAACTGGTGCGGGTGATACCGGCTGCGGAGATGAATATTCCGATCCGCAACAAACGCTGAAGCTCACGCCGCGCGGTTGGAGCTACCGGGTGCTTGAAACGCGCGACCTGACGATCCGTTTTGGCGGCCATGTGGCCGTGGACCATGTGTCGTGCTGTTTCGAACCGGGCACGCTGACCGCCATCGTCGGCCCCAACGGCGCCGGCAAAACCACCTACTTCAACCTGATATCGGGTCAGTTGCCGGCGACTGTGGGCACCGTACTGTTGGCGGGTGAAGACATCACCCGCCTGCCCGCGCCCGTGCGCACGCGGCGTGGTCTGGGCCGTGCATTCCAGCTCACGCAGTTGTTCCCGAACCTGTCGGTGCATGAAAACGTGCGCCTGGCCATCCAGTCGCGCGAGACGGGGCGCGGCCAGGGTGCGCTGAACATGTGGCGAGACATGGTCAGCATCTGGTCGGACCGCAAAGCCTGGATAGATGAAGCCCAGCAGGTGCTGGCGCAGGTGCAACTGGCTGACAAGGCAGCCCACACGGCCAGCAGCCTGCCGCACGGCGACCAGCGCAAGCTGGAAGTGGCGATGCTGATGGCGTTGGACCCCAAGGTCTACATGTTCGACGAGCCCACCGCCGGCATGAGCGTGGACGACGTGCCCGTGGTGCTGGACCTGATACGCCAGCTGAAGCGCCGCAGCGACATCGTGATCCTGCTGGTGGAACACAAAATGGACGTGGTGCGCGAATTGGCCGACCGCATCATCGTGCTGCACAACGGTCAATTGGTGGCCGACGGCGAACCCGCCGCGGTGATCGCTTCACCGGTGGTGCAGCAGGCTTATTTGGGCATTGCTGCCGAGGAGGCGGCATGACGTCCACCGCGTCCACCACGCCCACCACGCCCGCAAGCCCGCTGCTGCAACTGCAGGGGGTGCACACGCACATCGGCAACTACCACATCCTGCACGGCGTGGACCTGCAGGTGCCCGAAGGCGGCGTCACCATGCTGCTGGGCCGCAACGGCGCCGGCAAGACCACCACGCTGCGCACCATCATGGGTTTGTGGCGCGTGTCGCAGGGCGACTTGCGCTTTCGCGGCCAGCGCTTGAACGACAGTGCCACGCCCGACATCGCGTTGCAGGGCATTGCCTACGTGCCTGAAAACATGGGCATCTTTGCTGACTTGACGGTGAAGGACAACATGGTGCTGGCCGCACGCAGCGCCCGCAACGCCGGCGGGCTGGACGCAGCGCGGCTGCAGTGGATCTTTGGCCTCTTCCCGGCGCTGCAGAAGTTCTGGCTGTACCCGGCGGGCAAACTCAGCGGAGGCCAAAAGCAGATGCTGGCGGTGGCGCGCGCCATCTGCGAGCCGCGGGCGCTGATCTTGATCGACGAGCCCAGCAAAGGCCTGGCGCCCTCGATCATCCAGAACCTGATTTCTGCGCTGCGCGAACTGAAAGCGCAACGCACCACGCTGCTGATGGTGGAACAGAACTTCATGATGGCGCAGGCGCTGGGTGACACCGTGGCCGTGATGGATAACGGCCGTGTGGTGCATGCCGGCAGCATGGCCGAATTGAGTGCTGACGCAGCGTTGCAGCAGCGGCTGCTGGGTTTGTCGCTGGGGGCGCATCAATGACCCACCCCCGAAGCGCCTCCGGCGCCTCCCCTTCAAGCGGTCGCCCCCAGCGGCCTGGCGAAGCCGGTTCCGCGGCGGCCGCTGGGGTTGAAGCCGCTCCGAGCGCCATTCCCAAGGCCCGTTTTGACTGGCTGCCGGTGGCGCTGTTGGCCGCTGTGATGGTGTTGGCCGTGCCTGCCATTGGCAGCGGCAGCACTTGGTTGACGCTGACGGTGGCCGGACTGGCGATGGGCCTCATCATCTTTGTCATTGCCTCGGGCTTGACGCTGGTGTTTGGCTTGATGGACGTGCTCAATTTCGGCCATGGGATGTTCATCGCCTTGGGCGCTTTCATGGCCACCACGGTGATGGGCGGCATGGCCGGTTTTGCCGACCAGGGGCTGTGGCAGAGCCTGTTGGCGCTGGGGTGCGCGATGGCGGCCGCCATGGTGGTGGCCGGTGTGGTGGGTTTTGCCTTTGAGCGTGTCATCGTGCGGCCGGTGTACGGCCTGCACCTGAAGCAGATCCTCATCACCATGGGCGGCATGATCGTGGCCGAAGAGTTGATCAAGGTCATCTGGGGCCCGCAGCAAACGGCGCTGCCGTTGCCTGAATCGCTGCGCGGATCGTTCCTGATCGGTGATGCCTCGATCGAAAAATTCAGGCTGCTGGCGGCGGGCATCGGCCTGCTGGTGTTGGCTGCGCTGCTGTACACGCTGTCCCGCACCAAGATAGGTCTGCTGATACGCGCCGGGGTGCAAGACCGCGAGATGGTGGAAAGCCTGGGCTACCGCATCAAGCGCTTGTTTGTCGGCGTGTTTGTGGCCGGGTCGGCGTTGGCCGGGCTGGGGGGTGTGCTGTGGGGTCTGTACCAGCAAAGTGTGTCGCCGCAGATTGGCGCGCAGGTCAATGTGCTGCTGTTTATCGTCATCATCATTGGCGGGTTAGGGTCCACATTGGGTTGTTTTGTGGGCGCGCTGCTGGTGGGTTTGATGGCCAACTACACCGGTTTTCTGGCGCCCAAGGTGGCGCTTTTTTCCAACATCGCGCTGATGGTGGCGGTGTTGTTGTGGCGGCCGCAGGGCTTGTATCCGGTGACGAACCGATGAGTGCGCTGTGCTGAGCCGCCTGCTGTCACACGACCTGCCACGCAGCCGTTGGCTGAGCCTGCTGCTGGTCGTCATCGTTGTCGGCCTGGCGCTGGCGCCGTTCGTTTTTCCCGGCGCCAAAGCGCTGTCGGTGGCGGCCAAAGCGCTGGTGTTCATCCTGCTGGTGGCCAGCTTCGATTTGCTGCTGGGTTACACCGGCATCGTCAGTTTTGCGCACACCATGTTCTTTGGCATCGGCGCTTATGGTGTGGCCATCGCCAGCACCCGCATGGGTCCGGGCTTTGCTGCGGTGCTGCTGGGCACCGGGCTTGCCCTGGTGGTGTCGCTGCTGCTGTCGCTGTTGATCGGCCTGTTCAGCCTGCGCGTGAAGGCCATCTTCTACGCCATGATCACGCTGGCCGTGGCCACCGCATTCCAGACCCTGGCTTCGCAGTTGTCTGACTTCACAGGCGGTGAAGATGGTCTCAGCTTCAAGAACCCTGCGTGGTTGAGCCCTTCGTTCGAGCCCTTGGCAACGCCTTGGTTCGGGGTCACCATCGACGGCAAAATTGTCACCTACTACCTGGTTTTCACGGCCGTGGTGCTGCTGCTGCTGACCCTGCTGCGCATCGTCAATTCACCTTTTGGCCGTGTCTTGCAGGCGATTCGGGAAAACGACTTCCGTGCCGAGGCCATCGGCTTTCGCACTGTCATCTACCGCACGGCCAGCAACGTGTTGTCGGCATTGTTCGCCACGCTGGCCGGCGTGCTGCTGGCGCTGTGGCTGCGCTATGTGGGTCCGGACACCACGCTCTCATTTGAAATCATGCTCGACATCCTGCTCATCGTCGTCATTGGCGGCATGGGCACGGTGTACGGCGCAGTGGTGGGTTCAGCGCTGTTTGTGTTGGCGCAGAACTACCTGCAAGACCTGCTGAAGCTGGGCGCCACGGCGCTGGAAGGCGTGCCGGTGCTGCCGCTGCTGGTGTCGCCCGACCGCTGGTTGCTGTGGCTGGGCGTGCTGTTTGTGCTGGCGGTGTATCACTTCCCCACCGGCATCGTGGGCCGCCTGCGGGCCAGGGCCCACGCAGCACCGCCGGCCTAAAAAGGCGCCGGCCCCGCCAGCCCTTGTAGGGGGACTGGCGGGGCCGGCGCTGGCGGCGCGGTTGCGTTTACTTGGCGGCAACAGCCACCAGCGTGGCAGCCGCCGCAGGCACGGCTACGCTGAAGTCGTGCGGCTCAGCGGTCAGCGCAGCGCTGTGGCCTGAACGTACGGCCAGGCGTGCTTCAGCGCGCACCGCATCGCGGCTGCGCTGGGCCATGAAGTGGGTTTGTTTGTCAACGCTGGCTTCATTGACTTGCAGCGTGCCTTCGGCGCGCGCAATGGCCAGCTCGGCCAGCACGGCAGCGCGGGTGGTTTGCGAAACGATGGGTTGCGGATAGTCGTAACTGGCTTCCTGGGCCAGCACGGGGCCGGTGGCGGCAGCCAGGGTGAGGGCGATGGCGGTGAACAGATGGTTGGTTTTCATGGTGTGTGTCCTTGGGTTGACGGTGGGAGGTTATGAATCGGAGAAATCTGAACTGGGATCGGCGGCTTGCCGCTTGTGAAGGGTTGGCACTGCGCCAACCACAAAACGAATTCTGAAAACCCAAAACCACCACTTGCGAACACGCAGATGACAAGTTTGTAATGTGGGCGCGGTGACGGGCCCGCGCCGAAAACGTCGTTGAAGTTGGGGATTGCAGCGGCCCAGCTTGCTGACAGCATGGCCTTCGCCTTTTGGAGACCTCACCATGCCCCCACCCTTTCAACGTTTGACCGTGCAGCAGTTCACCAGCGTTCTGCATGCTTTCAAGTTCGTGCGCCGCATCACCGCTGTGCACATGCACCACACCTGGCGGCCGAACCATGCGCAATGGCGCGGCCACGCGTCGATGGAAGGCATGTGGCGTTCCCACACCCAGGAGCGCGGTTTTTCCGATATCGCCCAGCACCTGACCATCGACCCGGAAGGCGGCCTGTGGACCGGCCGTGCATGGAACCAGGCGCCGGCCAGCGCCGTGGGCCACAACGGCAACGGTGTGGCCGGCCCCTTCATGTTCGAGACCGTGGGTAACTTTGACAAAGGCGCCGACCCTTTTGGCGGTGCGCAGCGCCAGGCCGTGCTGGACGTGATCAAACTGGTGCAGCGGCTTTTTGCGCTGGACGCTGAAACCCTGCTGTTCCACAACCAGGTGGCCGCCAAAACCTGCCCGGGCACCGGCATCGACCGCGCTGAATTGGTGGCTGCGCTGCGGGTCCACGTGCCCAGCAGCGACGTGGCCGCGCCCGCAGCCTCTTCAGCGGCCACAGCGCGCGGGCGCGGCAGCCGCACGGTGCTGGTGCCGACACCTGCAGACCCGGCTACCGACGCCGCCGTGGTGCAGCGCGCCTTGCAGTTGCTGGACCGCACGGGCGCGGCCCGCAGCGTCGATGCGTGGGCCACACCGCTGGAAGAGCTGGACTACAGCCACGACAGCCGCGCGGGCGCAGCCAGCCGCGGACTTTTCGGCAGCAGTGGCCTGCAGCCGGCTGACATCGACGCGCTGCGCCCGCATGTGCTGAATCTGCGCCAAGGCCGCTTTTCCAGCGACGGCCTGATGACCAGCAGCGAGGCCGATGTCGACATGCTGCTGTTTGAACATGCTGCTGCGGCGGCACGCGAGGCGGTGGCCCAGGGGCGGCCCTTCAAGCTGCTGCTGTTTGCACATGGTGGCTTGGTCAAAGAGTCGACCGGGCTGGCCAGCGCCTTGTCGCAGCTGGGGTGGTGGCGCGACAACGGCGTCTACCCGGTGCATTTTGTTTGGGAGACGGGCTTTTTTGAATCGATCCGCGACTTGCTCACGCGTTCTCGCGACGCTGCGGCGGGCAGCCGCAACATCTTCAGCGACGCGGTGTCTGACCCGCTGTTGGAGCGCGGTGCCCGCGCGCTGCAGGCGCCGCGCATCTGGGGTGCGATGAAGGCCTCGGCACTGTGGGCCAGCCAGCCTGGTGGCGGCGCACGTTATTTCCTGGAGCGCCTGGCTGATTTTTGCAAGCAGTTTGACAAACAGCTGGGGCCTGCGGGCGGCAGTCTGGAACTGCATGCAGCAGGCCACAGTGCGGGCTCCATCTTCATGGCCCATCTGCTGCAAGCTGCGGCAGCCACCAAAGGCCTGCCGCGCTGCAGCGGCCTGCACCTGATGGCACCGGCGTTGCGCACCGATGCCTTCAAACAACTGCTGCAGCCGCTGCTGGGCAAGCAGCTGGATGCGCTGACGCTGTACACCATGCGGCGCGACTTTGAGCGCGACGACCACTGTGCGAAGGTCTATCGCAAGTCGCTCTTGTACTTGGTGTCTGCGGCCTGCGAACCCGAGGCCCACACACCCATCCTGGGGCTGGAAGACAGCCTGCGCAGCGACCCTGCCCTGGCGCGCTTTTTTGGCCTGGGCCAGGGTGGCGCCGGCCTTGCCGAAGTGGTGTGGTCGCGCAGTGTGACCACCGAGGGCCTGAACGCCAGCCGGGCCACGGCGCACGGCGACTTTGACAACGATGCGCCCACCATGGAGTCCATGGCACGCCGCGTGCTGGGCCTGGACGACAGCACACCGTTGCCCCGGCGCTTTCCCACCGGTGGCGGCGCTGGCGGTGCACGGGCGCTGGGCGACCCTTGGTTGGACGGGGTGGACTGGCCACCCGAGTTTCCCCAGGCCAGCGGCGCCATGGTGTGGCCCGCACCGGGGGCGAGCCCAACCCCTGGCCCCAGCCCTGGCCCCACAGCGCCCCCGGTAACTGTCGACGCACAACCCAGCGGCCGCAAGCTGGCGTTGTGTGTGGGCATCGACAGCTACCCCACCGCGCCGCTGTCGGGCTGTGTCAACGACGCTCGCTTGTGGCAGCAGACGCTGCAGGGCCTGGGCTTCGAAGTGAACACACTGTTCAACGAAGAAGCCCAGC
>JANNMQ010000812.1:0-1721 GCA_031398045.1 Rubrivivax sp. | reverse complement strand
TGATGCGCAACGCCAGCCTGGCCGACTACCTCGTGCCCATGAGCGCGGAGATGCCCGACATCGAGGTGGCCCACGTGCAGACGCCCACCCGCAGCAGCCAGCTGGGCGCCAAGGGCGCGGGCGAAGCCGGCACGGCTGGCGCGCCGGCGGCGGTGATGAATGCGATCAACGACGCGCTGGCGCCGCTGAACGCACAGGTGTGGTCGCAGCCGATCACGCCGGAGAAGGTGCTGCGGGCGCTGGGGCAGGTGCCTTGAGGGCGGCGGTGCCCTCGACGCCCAGTTCCGTCCCCTAGGACTTGCCTAGCGCGGCAAGCCACGGGTCTGCACCCACCACACAGGTCGACCGCACACGGCGGACCGTCCGGCAATCACCCGTTCACGTGATGGCCGTGGCTCGGCTTTGTGCGCCCAATGTGGTTGCGGCTGAGGTGCCGCGCCTCTCCACTTCCAGAGTACCTTCATGAAATACCCATCCAAGAGACTGCTGGCAGTGCTCGCAGGCACCACATTGCTGGCTGCAGGCTGCGGCGGCAGCGACCCAGGCACCCTGTCACCGCAGGCGCAGGTTGAAGCACCGGCAGTGATTCCGGCTGCCGCCGAGCTGGTAGGCACCGCCGCGACCGGGGCCGCCCTGGCCAATGCCAACGTCGCCATCACCGGCGCCGGCGGCGCCGTGGTGTGCGAGGAAGCCACGATCACCACCGACGCCCAGGGCAGCTACCGTTGCACCCTGAAGGCCGGCAGCGCGGCGCCATTCTTCGTGGTCGTGACCGACCCGACCGGCAACACGCCACCGCTGGTCAGCATCGCAACCAGCACCCCGGCGGCTGGCAGCGCCCTCACCGTGAACGCCACGCCCCTGACTACCGCCATCCTGGCCCAGCTCTCCGGCGACGGGAATGCGCTGACATTGGTCACCGGCGGCACCTTCGACGCGGCTTCCCAGGCAGCGCTGCAAACGATCACCGCCAACGTGGTGGCGCAGCTGACGGCAGTGCTGGATTCGATCGGCGCCCCGGCCGGCTACAACCCGTTCTCCACCACCATCACGGCAGCCACGGTGGGCGGCACCGGAAACACGGCCGACCTGGTTCTGGACGTGGTGAAGATCGTCACCGATCCGGCGACCGGCGCTCTGGCACTGACGACCGTCGACAACCCGACGCCGGTGGCCCTGGCCACCGCAACCACCGCCGGCACCGCCGTGGCCGAGCCAAGCTCGGCGCTGTCCGCACTTTCTCGCGCGGCCCAGCTGGTGGCGCAGAAGTTGTCGGCATGTTTTGCACTGCCGACCGCGTCACGCGTGCTGGCGCAGACATCCCGCCCGACGGCTCAAGGCGGCAATGAAGTGACCGAGGTTGCCCCGGCCTGCGAGGACTTCGCCGCCTCTATCGACAATGCCGCGGGCATCGATTACCGGCACAACGGCTACAGCGCGGGTCAGGGGGCGCTGTACGGCATCCTGACCAACGACAGCATGACCGGCGCGCGCTTCAGCGTGCCCGAGATCATGGCCTTCTACCCGGCCGGCAGCTCGGTAGCCGGGGATTCCTTCGCCACCCGTGACCGGGCGGTAGTGAACATCAAGTACGTCGACGCCAAGGGCGACTTCGGCAACGTCATCACGGTGGCGGCCCGCATTCCAGACACCAGTTCTGCCGACCGCCCCACCGACTGGTGGCTGATTGGCAACCAGCAAACGGTGGACACCTCGGTGCT
>JANNMQ010000785.1:0-3650 GCA_031398045.1 Rubrivivax sp. | reverse complement strand
CTTGCCTTGCGTGAAGTCTTTCAGCTGGTCGTAGGGGTTGGGCAGCCCGTGGCGTCGCATCACCGTTTGCACCGGTTCGGCCAGCACCTCCCAGGCGCGGTCCAGGTCGGCGGCCAGCGCGGCTTCGTTCACCTGCAGCTTGTCCAGACCACGCGCCAGGCTGTCCCAAGCCAGCAGTGCATAACCCAAGGCCACACCCATGTTGCGCAGCACAGTGCTGTCGGTCAGGTCGCGCTGCCAGCGGCTGATGGGCAGCTTGTGGCTCATATGGCCCAGCAGTGCATTCGCCAGGCCCAGGTTGCCTTCGGCGTTTTCGAAGTCGATCGGGTTCACCTTGTGCGGCATGGTGGATGAACCCACCTCGCCCTTTTTCACGCGCTGCTTGAAGTAGCCGAGCGAAACATAACCCCAGACGTCACGTGACCAGTCGATGAGGATGGTGTTGGCTCGCGCCACGGCATCAAACAGCTCGGCCATGTAGTCGTGCGGTTCGATTTGTATGGTGTAGGGGTTGAAGGCCAGGCCTAACTGCTGTTCAACCACGTTGCGGCTGAAGTTTTCCCAGTCGGTGTTGGGGTAGGCCGACAGGTGCGCGTTGTAGTTGCCCACCGCACCGTTCATCTTGGCCAGCAGCGGCACCGCCGCGATGCGCGCACGGGCGCTGGCCAGCCGCGCGGCCACGTTAGCCACCTCTTTGCCCAGCGTGGTGGGGCTGGCGGTTTGGCCGTGTGTGCGGCTCAGCATCGGCAAGCCGGCCAGCGCGTTGGCCATGCTGCCCAGCTGGGCCAGCAAACCGTCCAGCGCCGGCAGCAGCACTTCCTGGCGCGCCGCTTTCAGCATCAGCGCGTGGCTGGTGTTGTTGATGTCTTCGCTGGTGCAGGCGAAGTGCACAAACTCCTCAGCACGTTTCAGTTCGGGCAGGTTTTCAAAGCCGCCTTTGATCCAGTACTCCACCGCCTTGACGTCGTGGTTGGTGGTTTTTTATATGTCCTTGATGGCCTGGGCATCGGCTTCGCTGAAGGCCTGTACACGGTTGCGCAAGGCCTCACGCGCGCTGGTGCTGAGCGGCGCAAAACCAGCCAGTTCAGCGTCAGACAGCGCAATGAACCATTCCACTTCCACCTGCACCCGGCGGTGCATCAGGCCAAATTCAGACAGCAGCGGTCGCAAGGCGGCCAGCTTGTTGGCATAACGGCCATCCAGTGGCGACAACGCAGTAAGGGGCGACAGGTGCATGGGGCGGGTTCAACGTGGCCGGCAGGGTCAACAAGGGTGCCAGCGCAACAGCACTTGGCGGTCTTCGCCCCGAAGACGAGATGTAAGCAGATCTTGCAAGATTTTAGGCGGCAGCCCAGGCAGAAACGGCCCTGCCGACGCCCCCAACAGGTAACAGTGGTGGAGCTTTCAGGGGGCAACTTGGGGACAGGCTGGGGGTAAGTTGTTCATAGCCTTCGGCCCCGGCCGATAAGCCCTGTTTCAGCCCCCATGAACCTGGGGGGTCCAAACTTTGTTCTGCCACGGCATCCACCAAAAATGACGCCCTGTCTGGTGCTTGCACCACGCCGCGGCACAATGAAATGCTTGGCCTGCCGGTTGGCCTACTTGGTGCCCACCGCACAGGCCGCATCCCCTGGAGACCGCCGCCTTGAACCCTGCCCGCCCCGCCATCCACGCGCTGGTGTTTGACATCTTTGGCACCGTCGTCGACTGGCGGAGTTCCATCATCCGCGAAGGCCAGATGCTGCAACAGCGGCTGCAACAGCGGCTGCAACAGCAGCCAGCCCTGAAAGCGCAGGACTGGGCCGCTTTTGCCGACGACTGGCGCGCCGGTTACCAGCCCGCGATGCAGCAGGTGCGCAGCGGCGCATTGCCTTGGACCACCATCGACGGCCTGCACCGGCGCATCCTGGACGGCCTGCTGGCTGCGCGCGGCCTGCCACTGGCTGAAGACGAAGCCGCGCAGTTCAACCGTGTCTGGCACCGCCTGCTGCCCTGGCCCGACAGCGTGGCCGGTTTGTACCGGCTGAAGCAGACCCACACCATCGCCAGCTTGTCCAACGGCAACGTGGCGCTGCTGGTGAACATGGCCAAACATGCCGGCCTGCCCTGGGACACCGTGCTGAGCGCCGAGCTTTTCAACCACTACAAACCCGACCCCGAGGTCTACCTGGGCGCGGTGCGGCTGCTGGGCCTGCAACCCGAGCAGGTGATGATGGTGGCCGCCCACCCCAGCGACTTGCGCGCCGCAGCCGCCTGTGGGCTGCCCACGGCTTACGTACCCAGACCGCTGGAAAACGGGCCAGGCGGACGCATGGAGGCCTGCGAGCCGGGCGAGTTCACCGTCGTGGCCAGCGACCTGCTGGACCTGGCGCGGCAGCTTTCAGGCTGACACCGGCCCCACCTTCGGTAGGGCGCCCAGCGCCTGTTTCAGCGGCTGATAGCCGGTGCGGCGGTGTAACCAGGCACACCCAGCTGCCACAGCAAAAAAGCCAACAAGTCGGCCTGCTCGTCGAGCAAGCGGTTGTGGTTGCCCCTGGGGTTACCACCGAGGGCGCCGCTGTGCACTGGGCCCAGCCCGCCAGGCTGCGAGACGACGGCGGCAAACAACCCGGGCTTTTCGGCCAGGGCCCTGGCGGCCGGCGTGTCGCCCGCCTGCGCTGCATCTGCCGCCCAGAGGCCCAGGCGCGAAGGCTGCGTCCAGCGCTGGCCCACCAGCCACTGTGCACAAACGATGAGGTCGCGCGCGCGGTCGGCTGCGCTGCCCGGCTGGCTGCTGGCGTCAGCATCCGGTGTTTGGGCCACGGCCCACACGCCACCGGCTTGCAGCCAAGCCAGCCGGCTGCTGTTGAACGGCAAGTCCTCGCTGGCGCCGCGGCCGGCGTGGCCCACCAGCAGCGTGGGGTTGCGGCCGTCGGGCACCACGCTGGCTTTGTGCACCAGGGTCAGCGGCACCGACGCGCCGCTGGCGGTGGGAACCACAACTTCGGTGGTCAGGATGTCGCCGGGCGCGTCATAAGGGCCGGTGGGCTGCAAGCCGGTGTTGCTGACGCGGCCGTCAACGCCGGCCAGGTAAATCTGGCTGGCGCGGGCCCAGCCATGCACGTGCAGCAGCGCGCCCGGCAGGTCGGCACGGGCGCTGTGGGCGCCCAGGGTGAAGCTGCCAAGCACGGGCAGCGGCAGTTCAACAGCCGCGGCGTCGACCTGGTGGGCACGGCGCAGCAACTGGGTGGCCGGCCCCTCACGCGCAGCCAGGTACACAGCGTCGCTGGCCACGGCCAGGCCTGTGAGCAGCCGTTCACTTTCGGGCAGCACCACGGCGGCGTTGGACAGGCTGTGCACGCCCAGCGTGCCCACCACCAGCTGCTGGCGCGGCGCGTTTTTGCCCGTCAGCGCGTAGTAGCGGTCACCCCACAGCGCCAAGGCGCTGACCCGGTCGGCCGGCACGGCCAGCGGCTGCCAGTCGGGCTGGCCGGCCAGCAAGGCGGTGGCAGTGCCGTGCCACACCGTTTGTTCGTTTGCACCCGCAGGGCCGGCCTGCAGCAGCACCCGGCCGTCGGGCTGCACATGCAGCTGCCAGGGGGCCCCACGCGCGGCAGCTGGGTCTGCTTCGGGCAGCACGATGTTGCGCATGCGGGCCGCGCTGGCGCCGG
>JANNMQ010000777.1:0-6712 GCA_031398045.1 Rubrivivax sp. | reverse complement strand
TTCCAGTTCTCGCGCCACAACATTTCTGGCGTCGCGCAGGCGCTGGACCTCTGAGCTCACTTGTTCAACATCAACGAAGTAGTGCGCCACGTCCACGCGGCTGGAAGCGACCAGCACGGCCCGGCCGATAGCCACGCCCCGGGATACAGGGATACCAAATACCTGCAGGCTCATGGCGGATCCTCCGGTAGTGGCCCGTGCAAGTGAACAGCGCCAGGGCTACTGGCAAGCGCCGAACTATTCACCCTCACCAAAGCGATCTTCGATGAGCGCGCGCAGGGCCTGCATGGCGGGTGCCTCGTCTTCGCCTTCAACCTCTATGGTCACTTCGCTACCCAGGCCAGCAGCCAACATCATGACACCCATGATGCTTTTGGCATTCACGCGCCGGCTGTTGCGGCTGAGGTGGATGTCGCTTTTGAACCCACCAGCAAGTTTGGTGAGCTTGGCTGAAGCCCGAGCGTGCAAGCCCAACTTATTGCTGATGGTGATGGTGCTCGTGATCATGTGCAGCTGGCAAATTGGACTGGTTCTGACGCCTTGACACCGATGCGTGGAAAGCGCCTTGCGCCGCCCCGGCCACGGCACTGAGCACCAACTCGTCCAAGGTCTTGTCGGCGTACCCCAGCACGCGCCACAGCATGGGCACGTTGACGCCGGTCACCACGCGCGCTGACAGGCCATCAGCTGCAGCCAATGCGGCATTGCAGGGAGTGGCACCAAAAACATCCACCAGAACCAACACCTCAGGGCTGGTGACGGCTGTGGTGGCTGCTGCGTCCATCAGGTCTCGCAATGCATCGCGGATGCCAAGCTCGACCTGGCGCACGTCGGCGTGGGCTGCCACGTCGACAGCCCGCAGCGAGGGGCCCCGTTCAGGGAACACATGGCGGGCCACCTCCAGAAGGGCCGAAGCCAAGGGGGCATGAGCAACTAGCAGGATCTGGGTCATGGCCTCAAGGTGCAGACGGTGGCAGCGCATTATCGGCAAGCCGTGCGCGCGCCCATAAAAACCAGACATAGGACAGCATGCAACCAAAGCCATACAACGCCACGGCCGCGCGAAAGGCCTGGGGACCCTGCAGGCCGGCCTGTTGCAGCCCATCGATGAGCAGCCCGAGACCCCACTGAACCGCAAAGACACCGCCAAAGATGACCAGATTGAAGGCCGAAAGCGCACGCCCTGCTTGGGCTGGCGGAAAAGCCGCACCCACCGCCGGCTGGCTGACCGACACGAAAGTGCTGGCCACGCACCACAGCGCCCAATGCAGCGCGGTGGCCTGCGCCCCCAGCCAGACGATGCTGCCCAACAGCAACAGCGAAAGCGGCAACCCCCAAGCCATCAAGCGCGCCGCCGTCCAACCCCGCTTGCTCAGCCCCGGCATCACCGCGCCCCAGGTCATGAAGGCCAGCAGCATCGACAAATTGATCACGAATAAACCTTGCGCGGCCTGGCCGGCGGTCCAGCCGCTGACGCGCGTGAGCCAAGGGCCTGCCCACAGGGACTGGATGGCGATGAGTCCGCCGTAGGCAAAAAAAGCCAATGGCGCCATGGCCACAAACACCGGATGCCGAGCGATCGCTGCATAACCGGCATTGGCTGCCTGCTGTGCCGGCGGCGGGCGAAGACCGCCTTCGTGGTCAGCGTGCGGCACGGCGGCCGGGGCGTCGGCAGGGACCAACCAGCGCACCAGCGCCATCGACAACAACAACAGCGCACCCAGCAGCCAGAACAGCCCCCGCCAACCCATCACCGGCAGCAGCCCCTGCACCGGCAAGGTTGATGCCACCATGCCCAGCGACCCCGTCATCAACATCCAGGAATTGGCGCGCAATTGCGCCACGGGTGAATACCAGCGGCGGTAGCTGGTCAGCGCCGACATCAGACAGCCCCCCAAACCGGCGCCGATCAGCGCGCGAGCGGCCACCAACGATGCCAAGTTCTGAGCCAGTGCAAAAGCCGCGCAGCCTGCCACGGCCAGTGACAACAACCACAACAGCGTACGCCGTGGACCGTAGCGGTCCAGTGCCCAGCCCAAGGGCAACTGCATAGCCGCAAAGCCAAAAAAGAAGGCGCCTGCAAGCAACCCAAGGTCAGCCGCACCCAAAGCCAGCTCAGCACTGAAAACTGGCGCCAAGGTGGCTGTTACGGCCCGCAGCAAGGCTGAGAAGAAATAGGCAAATGCAAAGGCCAGAAACAACAGCACGGCGTGCGGCGCACCAACCGGCGCAGGGCTGCTGCGCGGCGTTGCGACGAGTGGCTGCTGGTGCCGCAGCTGCGCGGCCGACACCACCGGCCCTGCTGTGGCCTGTTCAGTCTGCAAACCGGATCGATTCGATAAAGGTCTGCACAGGATCAATACCCAGGTTGCCGCCCAGCACGGTGGCCTGGAAAGCGCGTGTACCGCGGGCAAAAACCGCCACCTGCATTTGCACCGCTTGACCATTGGGCATTTGGCCCCGGTAAGTCACCATCTGGCTGGATGGGTTGGGCGTGGCACCGGGCACCGTCAAGGGCAAGGCCTGCGCAGCCGCCGCTGCCACGTTCACGCCCGCAGCGCGAAGCAGTTCTTGCAACACGTCACCCACGCGGGCAGGGTCAGCAACGTCACCAAATGCCAGGCTCCAAGTCTGGTCGCCGGCGGTGCAGACAAACAGCGACAGGCGCACGGACTGGCCGGCCAAAGACAAACTCCTCGCTTGACTGGTGGGCTTGCACGGCATCAGCACCATAGCGCCACTGCCCGCGGGCCGAACCTCCCGCCAGTCGAGGGTGGGTGAACAGGCCACCAACACCAAAGGCCCTGCGAACTTACAGCACCCTGCAAGCACGCGAGCGCCATGCCCCCCACAAACCGCACTCTGCGGGCGCGCTACCAAGTGCTGCCGCGGCGTCCTGAAAAAATCCATGGGCCCATTATCAAGCCGCGCCAACCACAATGCAGACGCCACCACAGCACGCTGACCCCAACCCGCACATCCTGCGGTCTTGCGCCTGCATCATCATTCAAAAGTTCATTGCAGAAAGCTGCCATGCCTGACCGCACCGCCCCCACCCACCCCATCGCACCACCTGCTGCCACAACGGGCGCCTTAGCCGGCGTGCGCGTGCTGGACTTGTCTCGGGTGCTGGCGGGGCCGTGGTGCACACAGACCCTCGCCGACCTGGGCGCCGAGGTCATCAAAGTTGAGCGCCCTCCCACCGCCAACCACCCCGGCGGTGACGACACCCGCGGATGGGGCCCGCCTTTTCTGAAAGACACCGCGGGCCGGCCAACCGCCGAAGCAGCCTACTTTTTGGGTGCCAACCGCAACAAGCGCTCGGTGCTGATCGACCTTTCAAAGCCTGCGGGCCAAGACCTGGTGCGGGAGCTCGTAGCGCACTGTGACGTGCTGGTTGAAAACTTCAAAGTGGGTGACATGGCCCGCTACGGCCTGGACGCACAGAGCCTGTGCGCGCGCTGGCCGCGTTTGGTGTACTGCTCCATCACTGGGTACGGACAAACCGGCCCTTATGCCGACCGCGCCGGCTACGACTACGCCGTGCAGGGCCTGGGTGGCCTGATGAGCGTGACCGGCGAACGTGATGGTTTGCCTGGTGCCGGGCCGCAGAAAGTGGGGGTGGCGGTGGCCGATCTCTTCACGGGCATGTATGCCACCGTGGCCATTCTCGCGGCTCTGCGGCACCGCGACCTGACCGGGCAGGGGCAGGCCATCGACATGGCGCTGCTTGACACGCAAGTGGCCATGCTGGCCAACCTGGGGGCCAACTACCTGGTCACCGGTGTATCACCCCTGCGCGCTGGCAATGCCCACCAGAACATCGTGCCGTACCAGGTTTTTGAGGTCGCCGATGGCCATGTCATTCTGGCGGTGGGCAATGACGGGCAGTTTGTGCGCTTCTGCGAAGTGGCGGGCTGCGCCGGGCTCGCGCGCGACCCACGTTTTGTCAGCAACTCCTTGCGTGTGCAAAACCGCGACCAGCTGGTGCCTCAGCTGGCGGCGCTGATGCGTCAGCGCAACCGCGCCGACTGGTTGCAGGCGCTGGATGCGGCCAAAGTGCCGTGCGGGCCGATCAACCAGCTGGCCGAGGTTTTTGCAGACCCCCAGGTGCAGGCCCGCGGCATGGTCAGCACCGTGCCGCACCCCCATCACCCGGCCCTGCCCTTGGTCAGCAGCCCCATGAAGTTGTCGGCTACACCCGTACAAACGCGACGTGCGCCGCCTTTGCTGGGCGCGCACACGGACGAGGTGTTGGCGGAGTTCGGCATCAGCGCCGAACGCCAGCGGCATTTGCGCGAGCTGGGGGTTACCGGGCCCTCTTGAAGGCATCACCCGGTGTGCACCCGCTTTTCAGATGGAGCAAACAACGGCTACGGATTGCGCGAAAAAACCTTCTTCAGCAGCTCACTGCCGGTTTTCACTGGGTCGGCCCTGATCTTTTTTTCTTCTTCGCCGATCATCAGGTACAGGCCATTCAGGGCGCGGCTCGTCACATAGCGCTCGATGTTGATGTCGTCGCCTTTCAGCAGCCCCAGGCCGGCGGCTTTGCCCGCCACCGCGTTGTAACGCTCGGCCAGCGAGACTTTCTGTGTGGCTTTGGTGACGATGGGCAAAAAGCTCGCGCTCAGCGGCTCGCGGGTTTTGTTGGCGAAGAAGTCAGTTACCGAAGTGGCGCCGCCCCGCACCACCTTCAGCGCGTCGTCCACGCTGGCCGATTTCACTGCCTGCACCAACAGTGGCCTGGCCATCGGCACCGCGGCTTCAGCGGCGCGGTTCATGGTGGTCACCAACTCTTCCAGCTTTTTGCCTTGGCCGGTGGCCTTCAGCAGCTTGGCAGCATCGTTCAGGTAGCCCGGCAGCGGGATGCGCACCAGCGCGTTGCCCAGAAAGCCGTCGGTCCTGCCCAGCAGGGCCACCGCAGCGATGGCCCCCCGCTCCAGCGCCGCGCGCACGCCAGCGGCGGCGTCGGCTTCGCTTAAGCCGGCGGCCCGCGCTTGGGCCATCATCGCCAGCCACGGGGCGGCGCCCAGGGTCAGCGCTCTCGTAAACTTGCGTCGCTCCATGAATTCAACTCCGGCTTCTTTGCACGACCCCGATGATGGCCCCCGCAGGTCCGTGCTGGCAATGCTGGCCGCACCCGTGTGGGCCAGTCTCTCGGCCTCTTTCTGGGTCGCGGGCTGCTCCCGGCAAAACAGCGCAGGCGTGGCCGCCCCCGAGTTTGCCTACACCTTGCTGGACGGCACACCTGCACACAGCGCAGCGCTGCGCGGGCAGGTGCTGCTGGTTAATTTCTGGGCCACCACCTGCGCGGTGTGCGTGAAGGAAATGCCGCAAATCGTTGCCACGCACCTGCGTTTTCAGCCCCAAGGCCTGCACACGTTGGCGGTGGCCGTGCGCCACGACCCCCCGGCGCTGGTGGCCGACTTTGCCCTCAGCCGGCGGCTGCCCTTTGATGTGGTGATCGACAACAGGGGCTCCATTGCCGACAGTTTTCGCGATGTGCGGGGCACACCCACCACCTACCTCATCAACCGCCAGGGTCTGATTGCCTTGCGCATCGAAGGCGAGCCAGACTTTCCGCGCCTGCATCAACACATCAGCCAGCTGCTGGCGCAATCCTGAGGGCAACCCACCATGATTGGCCGCCTGACTGGCACGCTCGCTCAGAAAACACCACCCCGCCTGCTGGTGGATGTGCATGGCGTTGGCTACGAAGTGGACGTGCCGATGAGCACCTTCTTCAACCTGCCGGCCCTGGGCGAGACGGTTACGCTGCTGACGCACTTTGTGGTGCGCGAAGACGCGCAGGTGCTGTTTGGGTTTCTCACCGACCCCGAACGCGCCACCTTTCGGGAGTTGGTGAAGATCAGCGGCGTGGGCCCCCGCACTGCGTTGTCGATACTGTCAGGGCTGAGCGTCGCAGAGCTCGCGTCGGCCGTCAGCCGCCAAGACAGCGCACGCCTGGTGAAAGTGCCGGGCATCGGCAAAAAGACTGCTGAGCGGCTGCTGCTGGAGTTGAAGGGCAAGCTCGGATCCGACCTGGCTTTGCCCACCGCCGCGCGGTTGGACGAACCACAAGCCGACATAGCACAGGCCTTGCAGGCGCTGGGTTACAGCGAACGTGAAGCGCAGGCCGCCGTGAAAGCACTGCCGGCCGGCGTGGGGGTGAGTGAAGGCATCAAAGCGGCCTTGAAGGCATTGAACCGCTGATCGGAAAGTCCAACTGCGCATCCGTTGGCGTCACGCTAGCGTAACACCAACCGTTGAACCTCCGCTACTGGTTCAGATCGCCCGGATGAATGCTGCCCACCAATCACCTTCACGCGCGCCCACCCTGCTGAAAGTGCTGGCGGCCTACCTGGTGGCCCTACTGCTGACCCAAGGCCTGGCCGCCGCGTTTGTGCTGGGCTCTGGGCCGCTGCACAAGCACCATGTGCCGCCTTCGTCCACCGCAGTGGAATTGCCTGCGGTCATGTTGGCACTGTTCTCGCACCACGGTGCCACGACGTCTGCGCTGCCCACAGGAACGGAGACGAATATGCCTGCGCAGCACATTCAACAGCAAGCAGCACACGGCCATGCACATCCTCACGACACCGCAGAGCGCCACCACCACGCTGTGGGCGACCCCACGGTAGCGCTTGAAGCCGCTGCGCAAGACGCCGATCAAAAGGCCGCCGACGCGGCCCATCTCGCACTCAGCGCGGCC
>JANNMQ010000754.1:0-8617 GCA_031398045.1 Rubrivivax sp. | reverse complement strand
GATGCGCGACCAGCTGCGCCTGGACAGCGTGGGCTACCTGGAAGAGTACCCGCAGTACCCGCACGAGATGGACGCCTTCAAGGACGGCGTGGTGCCGCGTGGCGCCAACGCTGGCGGCGGCGGTCAGCCGGGCTGGATCCTGACGTGCAAGGGCTGGGACACCGACCCCAACTCGTACATCTACTTCACCATCCAGGGCCATGCCTGGGGCCCCATCTGCGACGCGCTGGGCAAGCCGGAATGGAAGGACGACCCCGCGTACAACACGCCGCGTGGCCGCCAGCCGCACATCATGGACATCTTCGCCACGATCGAGAACTTCATCGCCGACAAGACCAAGTTCGAGGCCGTGGACATCTTCCGCAAGTTCGACATCCCCTGCGCGCCGGTGCTGTCGATGAAGGAACTGCTGCACGACAAGTCGCTGCGCGCCAGCGGCTCGATCGTCGAAGTGCCGCACAAGGTGCGTGGCAGCTACTGGACGGTGGGCAGCCCGATCAAGTTCTCGGACACCAAGCCGGTGGTCACGGCGTCCCCGCTGCTGGGTGAACACACCGACTCGGTATTGGCCGAACTGGGCTACACGGCATCTCAAATTGCCGAGATTCGCCAAGCCAAAGCGGTTTAGCGCTTGGTACCCAGGGCTGAGCGAGGGTGGGCAGCCCTCGCTGATCAGCGTGACGGCGCCTGCTGGGCGCCGTTTTTCATCCTGCACCGCGTCTGTCGGTTGCGAGAGCCGCCTGTGCAAGCCGACATCCCGCTCCTGAAGGTATTCTGTGGATCAAGCACGGTGATTTCACCAACCCTTCATGTTTACTTCAGGAGTTTTCGACATGGCCAAGGCACTCGACGGTGTCCGTATCCTCGACTTCACGCATGTGCAGTCGGGCCCCACCTGCACCCAGCTGTTGGCTTGGCTGGGTGCAGACGTGATCAAGGTGGAAAGGCCGGGCGAGGGCGATGCCACCCGCGGCCAGCTGCGTGACATCCCGGGTGTGGACAGCCTGTACTTCACGATGCTGAACCACAACAAACGTTCGGTCACCATCAACACCAAAAAACCCGGTGGCATGGCCGTGCTGGACAAACTGATTGCCAGCTGTGACGTGCTGGTTGAGAACTTTGCCCCCGGTGCGCTGGACCGCATGGGCATCACCTGGGCGCACATCCAGGCCATCAACCCACGCATGATCGTGGCCTCGGTGAAGGGCTTTGGCCCCGGACCTTATGAAGACTGCAAGGTCTACGAAAACGTGGCGCAGTGCGCAGGCGGTGCGGCGTCCACCACCGGTGACGACGACGGTGTGCCGATGGTGACCGGGGCGCAGATTGGCGACAGCGGCACCGGCCTGCACCTGGCTTTGGGCATCGTGGCCGCCTTGTACCAGCGCACCCACAGCGGGCGTGGCCAGAAGGTGCTGGCGCCGATGCAAGACGCGGTGCTGAACCTGTGCCGCGTGAAGCTGCGCGACCAGCAGCGCCTGGAGCGCACACACACGCTGCACGAATACCCGCAATACCCCGACGGCAAGTTTGGCCAGGCTGTGCCCCGTGCCGGCAATGCGTCGGGTGGCGGTCAGCCGGGTTCGGTGCTGCGCTGCAAGGGCTGGGAAACCGACCCCAATGCCTACATCTACTTCATCACGCAGGCCGCGGTGTGGCCGGCCATTTGCAGGGTGATCGGCGAGGAAGACTGGATCGAGGACGAGGCCTACAAAACACCTCAGGCACGCTTGTTGCACCTGAAGCCCATCTTCAAGCGCATCGAGCAATGGACCATGAGCAAGAACAAGTTCGAGGCCATGGAGATCTTGAACAAATACGACATTCCCTGCGGGCCCATCTTGTCGATGAAAGAGATTGCCAATGAACCTGCGCTGCGTGAAACCGGCACCGTGGTGGAAGTGGACCACCCCGAACGTGGCAAGTACCTGACGGTGGGCAACCCGATCAAGCTGTCCGACAGCCCGACCGATGTCACCCGTTCGCCGCTGCTGGGCGAGCACACCGACGAAGTGCTGGGGCAGCTGGGTTTTGCTGCCGCCGATATTGCAGCGCTGCGCGCCGAGGGCGCGGTTTGACCCGCTCCTGCGGGCCACTTTTGCACAGGACACGATGAACGCCAGAACCATCCCCATCGCTGCGGCACCCGAGATTCGGCAACGCAAGCGCGAAGCACCCAAGGGCAGGCAGGTCGACCCCGATGCGCTGGCCCAGGTGCGCCAGCTGTTGGGGCGTGAATCGCGCCAGCGCGATTTGCTGATCGAGCACCTGCACAAGTTGCAAGATGCCTACGGTCATCTCAGCACCGCCCATCTGGCGGCACTGGCCCAGGAGATGAAGCTGGCGCAGACCGAGGTCTATGAGGTGGCCACTTTTTATCACCACTTTGATGTCGTGCGAGAAGGTGGTTTGGCGCCTCCGGCGCTGACCGTGCGGGTGTGTGACGGACTGTCTTGCGAGATGGCCGGTGCCCAGGACTTGCTGGCGCGCCTGCCCGGCATTCTGGGTACGGCCGTGCGTGTCATTGCGGCGCCCTGCATCGGCCGCTGTGAACAAGCGCCGGCCGTGGCTGTTGGTCAGCACCCGATTGCCCACGCCAGCTGTGACAGCGTGCAGACCGCCGTGCGGGCCGGCCGCACGCAGCCTGCGCCCGTTGGTTTCATCGACCTGCAGGCCTACAAGGACGAAGGCGGTTATGCGCTGATCAAGACCTGCGTGGCCGGTGAACTGGAAGTTGAACCCGTCATCAAGGCGATGGAAGACTCGGGCTTGCGCGGCTTGGGTGGCGCGGGTTTTCCGGCCGGCCGCAAGTGGCGCATCGTCCGTGCAGAGGCAGCGCCACGGTTGATGGCCGTCAACGTGGACGAAGGTGAACCCGGCACCTTCAAGGACCGCGTGTACCTGGAACGCGACCCGCACCGCTTCCTTGAAGGCCTGCTGATTGCAGCCTGGGCCGTGGGCATCAACAAGGTCTACATCTACCTGCGCGACGAATACCACGGCTGCCGCACGATGCTGGAAGCCGAATTGGCCAAGCTGCGCGCCAGCCCGCCTTACCCCGGCATGCCCGAAATATGCCTGCGCCGTGGTGCTGGCGCCTACATCTGCGGTGAAGAGTCCGCGATGATTGAATCCATCGAAGGCAAGCGAGGCATACCGCGCCTGCGCCCGCCTTATGTGGCGCAGGTGGGCTTGTTTGGCCGGCCGACGCTGGAGCACAACTTCGAGACCCTGTACTGGGTGCGAGAGATCCTCGAAAAGGGGGGCGCCTGGTTTGCATCCCACGGCCGCAACGGGCGCAAGGGCTTGCGGTCATTTTCGGTGTCTGGCCGGGTGAAGCTGCCGGGTGTGAAACTGGCACCAGCCGGTATCACCATCCGCGAGCTGATTGATGAATTCTGCGGTGGTATGCAAGAAGGCCACCACTTTTATGCCTATCTGCCCGGTGGTGCTTCGGGTGGCATCTTGCCCGCCACGATGGGCGACATACCGCTGGATTTCGACACCTTGCAGCCCTATGGCTGCTTCATAGGGTCGGCCGCCGTGGTGGTGCTGTCCGACGCTGACACGGCCACGCAGGCGGCGCGCAACACCATGCGCTTCTTTCAGCACGAATCGTGCGGCCAGTGCACACCCTGCCGCAATGGCACGGCCAAGGCGGTGGCGCTGATTGAAAAACCGGTGTGGGACCAGGAACTGCTGGCTGACCTGTCCACCGTGATGCGCGACGCCTCCATCTGCGGCCTGGGCCAGGCAGCACCCAACCCGGTGGACTGCGTGATCAAGTACTTCCCTGGTGAACTGCAAGCCTTGAAAGCTGCGCCAAGAACGCCATCACACGCAAAGAAACCGCAGCCCTGGCCGCACCCACCGTGACCTTCGAATTGAACGGCAGAGCGGTGCAAGGCCGTGCTGACGAACCCCTGATCGAAGTGGCGCGGCGCGAGGGCATTCAGGTGCCGCAGCTGTGTTACAAGCCCGGCCTGGAAGCTGTGGGCAACTGCCGCGCGTGCGTGGTTGAAATCGACGGTGAACGCACACTCGCGCCTTCTTGTTGCCGCGCGCCCACCGCCGGCATGAAAGTACAGACCAACAGCCCCCGCGCGCTGAAGTCGCAAAAGCTGGTGCTGGAACTGTTGCAGGCCGACATGCCTGAGACGCTGTACACGCGCAACAACGAACTGGACCACTGGTCGGCCCAGCTGGGCGTGGGCAAACCGCGTTTTGCAGCGCGCCGCCAGCCGCAGGCAGACCTGTCGCACCCTGCCATCGCCGTCAACCTGGACGCTTGCATCCAGTGCACCCGCTGCCAGCGCGCCTGCCGCGACGAACAGGTCAACGACGTCATCGGCCTGGCCTTCCGGGGTGAACACGCCAAGATCGTGTTTGACATGGATGACGCGATGGGCGCGTCCACTTGCGTGGCTTGTGGCGAATGTGTGCAGGCTTGTCCCACGGGAGCGTTAGCGACCATCGTCAGGGACGGCGCATTGATGCCGGCGCGCGATGCAGCACTGACGGTGCCCGACAAAACCGTCGATTCGCTGTGCCCGTTTTGCGGTGTGGGCTGCCAGCTGAGCTATCACGTCAAAGACAACAAGATTTTGTACGTTGAAGGCCGCGACGGCCCGGCCAACGAAGGCCGCTTGTGCGTGAAAGGCCGCTACGGTTTTGACTACGCGCACCACCCCCACCGCCTGACGGTGCCGCTGATCCGCCGCGCCGATGCGCCGAAAGCCGACCAGTTGGCAGCTACCTTCAAAATGGATCCCAGCCGCGTGATGGAGTTCTTCCGCGAAGCCAGCTGGGAAGAAGCACTCGACTTTGCAGGTGGCACGCTGGCCACCATCCGTGACCAGCACGGTAAGAAGTCGCTGGCCGGTTTTGGTTCTGCCAAGTGCAGCAACGAAGAGGCTTACCTGTTCCAGAAACTGGTGCGCACCGGCTTTGGCAGCAACAACGTCGACCACTGCACCCGCCTGTGCCATGCGTCTTCGGTGGTGGCTTTGCTGGAAGGCATCGGCTCGGGTGCGGTCAGCAACCCGGTGATGGACGTCACCAAGGCCGAGGTGGTGATCGTCATCGGCGCCAATCCCACGATCAACCATCCGGTGGCTGCCACCTTCATCAAGAATGCTGTCAAGAACGGCACCAAGTTGATCGTCTGCGACCCCCGCCGCTCAGATCTGTCGCGCATGGCGCACCGCTTTTTGCAGTTCAAGGCCGACAGCGATGTGGCCATGCTGAACGCGCTGATGAACGTCATCGTCACCGAAGGTCTGGTGGACGAAGCCTTTATCAACAGCCGCACCATCGGCTATGAAGAGTTGCGTGCCAATGCGGCGGCCTACACACCCGAGGCCATGGCACCCATCTGCGGCATCACAGCGCAGACGCTGCGTGAAGTGGCGCGGCTGTACGCCACGTCCAGGGCTTCGATGATCTTGTGGGGCATGGGCATCTCGCAGCACGTGCACGGCACCGACAACGCACGCTGCCTGATTGCGCTGTCGCTGATGACCGGGCAGATCGGACGCCCCGGCACCGGCCTGCTCCCGCTGCGTGGCCAGAACAACGTGCAAGGTGCATCTGACGCGGGTTTGATACCGATGATGTTCCCGGACTACCAGCACGTCAGCAACCCGGCCACCCGCGCGCGCTTTGAAAGCGCATGGAAGTTGCCCGCTGGCACGCTGGACGACAAACCCGGGCTGACCGTGGTGGAGGTCATGCACGCCATCAAAGCAGGCGACATCCGCGGCATGTACGTGCAGGGCGAAAACCCCGCCATGTCCGACCCCGACGCCAACCACGCCCGTGAAGCGCTGGCCGCGCTGGATCACCTGGTGGTGCAGGACATCTTCCTGACCGAAACCGCCTACCTGGCCGACGTCATCCTGCCGGCGAGTGCTTTTGCCGAAAAGGACGGCAGCTTCACCAACACCGACCGCCTGGTGCAGATGGGCCGCAAGGCCATCGAGCCGCCGGGCCAGGCGCGGCAAGACCTGTGGATCTTGCAGCAGATGGCGCAGCGATTGGGTCTGGACTGGAACTACGGCCACGTGTCCGAGGTATTTGACGAGATGCGGCACACGATGCCCAGCATTGGCGGCATCACCTGGGAAAGGCTGGAACGCGACAACGCCGTCACCTACCCCTGCGTGCAAGAAGGCGACCCGGGCGACCCGGTGGTGTTTGTCGATTCATTCCCGCGCGAAGGCGGCAAAGCGCGTTTTGTGCCGGCCGACATCATTCCGGCCGCTGAACGCCCCGACGCCGAATTCCCGATGGTGCTGATCACCGGCCGCCAGCTGGAGCACTGGCACACCGGCAGCATGACCCGCCGCGCGGCGGTGCTGGACGCGCTGGAACCCGACCCTACGGTTCTCATCCACCCGCTGGACCTGGCAGCGTTGGGCACACCCCCTGGCGGCTTGGTGACACTGCAGTCGCGCCGCGGTGAAGTCAGCCTGTACGCCCGTGCTGACGACGGCACACCGCGTGGTGCCGTGTTTGTGCCTTTCTGCTACTACGAAGCAGCCATCAACCGGCTGACCAACGCGGCTTTGGACCCCTTTGCCAAAATACCGGAGTTCAAGTACTGCGCGGTGCGGGTGCTGGCTGGCGGGCAGGCGCCCAGCCAAGGCAGTTACGGCGGCGGGCAGGCATTAACGTCTTAGGCTGGTGGGTGGCAGTGTTGCACCGGCCGCAAGTTTGAGTTGAAGGCGCAGATGAAGTTTGCAGTGATCGGGGCCGGGTCTATTGGCGGCTTGGTGGGCGCCAAACTTGCGGCGGCTGGCGAAACCGTGACCTTCATGGTGCGGGGTGCCAACCTCAGCACCATCCGTGAACAAGGTGTTGCACTGCTGGGCGCCGACGGCAGCCGCCAGGTGGTGCACAACGTGCAGGCCACCTCGGACTACGCCCAGACCGGCCCCCAAGACGTGGTGGTGCTGGCCATGAAAGCACACCAGGTGCAAGACGTGCTGGCCGAGCTGCCGCACCTGTTGGCGCCACACACCATGGTGGTGCCGATGCAAAACGGCATCCCGTTCTGGTACTTCCACGAGCATGGCGGCGCTTTGGCAGGCACACCCGTGACCACGGTCGACCCGGGTGGGCGCATCGCGGCCAGCATTCCAGCCCACCACCTGATTGGCTGCGTGGTCTACCCGGCCGCTGAACGGTTGTCACCGGGCGTCATCAAACACATTGAGGGCGACCGCTTTGCGCTGGGTGAACTGGACGGCAGCACGACGGCCCGCATCACGCGTTTGTCCGAGGCCTTTGTGCGCGCCGGTTTCAAGGCTCCGGTGCTGGACAACATCCGCGCTGAAATCTGGCTGAAGCTGTGGGGCAATCTGACCTTCAACCCCATCAGCAGCCTGGCGCATGCCACGCTGGCCGACATTTGCCAATTTCCGCCCAGCCGCGAGCTGGCGGCGGCGATGATGCTGGAAGCCCAAGAAGTGGCTGGCAAACTGGGCATCCAGTTCCGTGTGTCGCTGGAAAAACGCATCGCCGGTGCGGAGAAGGTGGGCAAACACAAAACATCCATGCTGCAAGACATCGAAGCCGGGCGCACACCAGAAATCGATGCCTTGGTGGGCTCCGTGATCGAGCTGGCGCGCCTGACCGCCACGCCCACGCCGCACATCAACACCGTGCATGCGCTGGTCAAGCTGTTGGCAAAGATGATGGAAGAACAACAGGGTTGCGTGAGGCTGCAGCCCAAGGCTGGCTGAAGGGCTGTCGCAGCACAGGGCCTGGGCCCACGACCTCACCCGACAAACTGCAAATCCAGGTCGCCGTGGGCGTAGATCACCGCCCCCGTGTCGGTTTCGGTGCTGCGATGCGCGCTGCCCGCCGGTGCCAGCTGGTAGTCGCCAGGCTGCAGCAGCAAGTCGTCCAGGAACAGTTCACCCTGCACCATCAGGCACTCTTCGTCGTGACCGTGCTGGTGCAGGGGCACCAGCGCACCGGGTTGCGCCAGATACAGCATCGAGGCCTGCCCCGCGTGCTGCCACAGCACCCGGCGTTGAATGCCGGGCGCAAAGTCGGGCCAGCCCGCCAGGGCATCGCGCACGGTCAGCGGTGTTGCGCCGGGGCTGTCGCTCACTTGGGCCTCACGCACAAACAATAGCGCACCTTGCGCCGAATGCAGTGCAGGCGTGGGCGCACCAGCGGGCAGCAGGTGAAAGTCGCGCAGCGACAAAACAAGCCCGTCCACTTCAACCTCGCCTTGCAGCACCAGCAGTTCTCGGTGGTGCTGCTGCGCAGCCTGCGAGCACCAGTCTTGTGGCTGCAGGGCCGTTCCTGGGGCCAGTTCCAGCAAGCGCACCCGGTGCGGTTCCCCGGGTCTGCCGGGTCGCGATGCGGGCTGAAGGTACAGGGTCTGGGCCGTTGCACCGGGCGCCACTGCAGTGCGCAACGACCCGCGCCGACGCCGCGTGACCAGCTCGGCTTCACGGGGCAACGTGCCGGCTGCACGGGCCAGCAGGCGCAGGCGTGCCGCCGGGGCCGGGGCGGCTGGCACGCTGCTTTGCCAGGCCTGGTCAAAAGGCGCTTGCAACAGCCACTGCATGCCATCCTCGTCTTCGTCTGGGCGGGCAGG
>JANNMQ010000724.1:0-1563 GCA_031398045.1 Rubrivivax sp. | reverse complement strand
GCCGTCTGCGGAATACACCGTCGCCAGGATCGTCGTGCCGTCGTCCACGAGGTGGCGCACGTCGCCAACGGCGACATGGTGACGATGACTTTGATCCAGGGCGTGATGAACACCTTCGTGGTTTTCATCTCGCGCGTGGTGGGCTACTTCGTCGACAAGGTGATCTTGCGCAACCAGAACGACGGCCCCGGCATCGGCTACATCGTCACCACCATCGTGATGGACATCGTGCTGGGTGTGCTGGCCGCCATCATCGTGGCCTGGTTCTCGCGCCAACGCGAATACCGCGCCGATGCGGGTGCCGCATCGTTGATGGGCCGCAAGCAGCCGATGATCAACGCACTGGCGCGTCTGGGCGGGCTGGACCCGGGCGAGTTGCCCAAGACCGTGGCCACCATGGGCATCAGCAGCCGCCCCAGCAACATGATGGCGCTGTTTTCCAGCCACCCGCCGATGGAAGACCGCATCCGCGCGTTGCAGCAGTCGCAACAGGGCTGAGGCGGCCACCCAGCCTTCAATGAGAACAGGGGCCCGGCGTCGACGCCGGGCCCTTTTTTGTGCAAGGCGTGTTGGCGGTCAGGGCCGGGCCACCACCAGCCGCAAGATGTTGCCCACCCGTTGTCGCGCCACGTCCTCTGCATGGAACGGCAGCTGCGGCCACTGCTTGGCAGCAAACAGGTGCAGCTGGTCGGTGGCATGGGGCGACGCCGGGTCGGTGCTCTGGCCATAGGTCAGGATGGCCTGCGCCACCGGCCCTCGCCCGTCAAACGTCACCGTCTGTACGTAGCTGGTGCCGTAGTCGATGCGCAGGCCCGCTGCCGATAGGCCGGGCGCAAACTGGTTGCCCAGGTTGTTCAGCACCCCTTCGATTTCGGTGCCGCCGTGCAAGGCAATGCGCTGGTCGGTGATCAAGGGCACCTGCACCGAACCCAGCGTGGCGTCCAGCGCCAAACCGGCGCTGCGTACTTGCTTCACGGCCTGTGTCAGCGCGTCCCACACTTTGGCAGCCACGGCGCTGTCATCCATCTTCAGGCCGGCTGGCGTGGCTACCGGCTGTGTCTTGTCAAAAGGCAGGCGGTACACGCCCGGCACCGCGCTGGCGGCTTGCCAGAACAGGCGGAACAGGTGTGCACCGCGCGCTTCAGCGTTGTTGCTGCGGTCCCAGCCCCGCAGCGCCGTGCAGCCGTCGCGGGCTTCGGGCGTGGGTGCGCCGTTGCTGCTGGCACAAGCCGCCAGCAGGTCGGGCAGCACCACACGCGCCATCAGGTTGCGGTTGTTGAACAGCTGCGCCTGCGCCGCCTGTGGCGTGACCGGACCGCGTGCCACCAGCTCCGGCACTTCGATCAAGCCTGACCTTGTGCGCGGCCGGCGCACGGTGTCGTCGCCCACCATTTGCGAGATGCCTTCAAAACGTTGCTGAGGGTGGGTGTAGAAGAAGCTGTCGTTGCTGTTGTGCACCCAGTCGCTGCGCACCGCCACCGGCATGCGCTCGATGGGCGTCAGGCCCGGCACCGGTGAACGTGGGTCGCGTTGCCAGTTGCAGTCGCTGCGGCTGCCGTCCAA
>JANNMQ010000689.1:0-1829 GCA_031398045.1 Rubrivivax sp. | reverse complement strand
GCGAGGCCGGGGTCCTGCAACAGCGGGTTGAGCCCATTGCCGTCGGCGGCAGCGGGATTGAGCCGCGCGAACGTGCGATCCTCATCTGGTTCACGATGCGTTTCATTTGGCCGCCCATCACCGCAGCATTGGATGAGCGTGCGAAGAAGATTTCCGACGGCCTGAGCGCTGCCGACAAAGCCAAGGCTGAACTGGCTGCCGCCAACAAACGTGTGGAAGCCCAGCTTTCAGCCGCCCGCGACGACGCTGCCAAACGACTGGCGGATGCTGAGCGGTTGTCACAGCAGATGGTGGAAGACGCCAAGACCCGCGCCAGCGAGGAAGGCGCGAAGATCGTGGCCGCTGCCCGCGCTGAAGCGCAGCAAGAGTCGGTCAAAGCCCGCGAAACCCTGCGCGAACAAGTTGCTGGGTTGGCAGTCAAAGGCGCCGAGCAAATCTTGAGGCGCGAAGTCAACGCCGGTGTTCACGCCGAGCTGCTCTCCCGCTTGAAGGCGGAGCTCTGACATGGCCGAACTGGCGACCATCGCGCGCCCTTACGCCGAAGCCTTGTACAAAGCCGCAGGCGCTGGGCTGGGTACGCAGGGCGCTGAGCTGACGGACCAGGTGTCTTCGCTGGCCGCTTTGGCCGGCGACGCAGACTTGCAGCAATTTGCTGACAACCCCAAGGTCACGCCGGTTCAGGTGTTTGACTTGGTGGCCGGTGTGGCGCTGCAAAAGGGCTTGTCGCTGGACAGCCGGGTAGCCAACCTGCTGCGCACGGTGTTGGACAACGGCCGCCTGGCTGCGATGCCCGAAATAGCGGTGCAGTTCCAGACCCTGGTCAACGCCAGCTCGGGTGTGTCGGACGCGGTGATTCAAAGCGCCTTCGCCATCGAAGGCGAGCAGTTGGCTGATACCGTGGCGGTGCTGGAAAAGCGCTTCGCCCGCAAGCTCAATGCCCGTGTGGAAGTGCTGCCTGAACTGATCGGCGGTGTGCGCGTGGTGGTCGGCGACGAGGTGCTCGACACCTCCGTCAAGGCCCGTCTTGAACAGATGAAAGTGGCGTTGACCGCGTAGTTTCGAAACTGCACGCAGCGCAACACAAAGGACATTCCCATGAACCTGAATCCCGCAGAAATTTCCGAGCTGATCAAGAGCCGCATTGAGGGCCTTTCAGCCACGGCCGACATCAAGAACCAAGGCACTGTGGTGTCCGTCACCGACGGCATCGTGCGTGTGCACGGCCTGTCTGACGTGATGGCCGGCGAAATGCTGGAGTTCCCCGCCACCGCCAGCGGCCAAGCCACTTATGGCCTGGCACTGAACCTCGAGCGCGACTCGGTGGGCGCGGTGATTTTGGGTGAGTACGAACACATCTCCGAAGGCAACACCGTCAAGTGCACGGGCCGCATTCTGGAAGTGCCGGTCGGCCCTGAGCTGATTGGTCGCGTGGTGAACGCACTGGGGCAACCGATCGACGGCAAGGGCCCGATCAATGCCAAGATGACCGACGTGATCGAGAAGGTGGCGCCGGGCGTGATCGCGCGCAAAAGCGTCGACCAGCCGGTGCAGACGGGCCTGAAGTCGATCGACTCGATGGTGCCCGTCGGCCGCGGTCAGCGCGAGCTGATCATCGGCGACCGCCAGACCGGCAAGACGGCAGTGGCGATCGACGCGATCATCAACCAGAAGGGTCAGGAGATGACCTGCATCTACGTCGCCATCGGCCAGAAGGCGTCGTCGGTGAAAAACGTGGTGCGCGCCCTCGAAGCCAACGGCGCGATGGAATACACCATCGTCGTCGCCGCCACGGCGGCTGAAAGCGCGGCGATGCAGTACGTGTCGGCCTA
>JANNMQ010000627.1:0-1691 GCA_031398045.1 Rubrivivax sp. | reverse complement strand
GTGTCGGTGTTGAACGAGCCGCCGTCGCGGTAGTTCGAGGTGCCGACGAATTCTTTGGTCTGGATCCACGCATTGAGAGGCCGCAGCGCCGATGTCGGGTCGAGCGCCCACTTCCACATCAGGTTGCCCATGTAGATGAGCGGAAAGCCGTACAGGAAGGCCTGCATACCCACGGCATGGGCGTGCGCCTCGCGCGGGTTGGCCACGCCCTCCTGGCCTTTGAGCATGTCGAGTTCGGTGCGCGGCCCCGGGGCCGATGCACCGGGTGCTGGCGCCACCTGCGCCCGTACTGGCGCCGTGCCGGCCAGGCCCGTACCCAGGCTCAACAGCGAGTGCCGCAACAGTTCACGTCGTTCCATGTTTTCTCCGGTCGATAGCCCGCGGCCGACGTGCCGCTGAGGCTGGGTTTACTTGACGGGGCAACCACGCGCCTCAAAGGCGGCCTTGGCTTCGTAGCTGGTTTCGGGGAAGTACGGCCCCAGCGCCTGGCGTTCGTCGCCGGGCTTTTGTGTCGCCCACAGGCTGTTCTTGAAGGTGGTCGCGGGCAACATGTGGCGCAGCACCACGAAGCCGCCGTGGGAGTTGCCGATGCCGTCGCCCACGCCCCAGTCCATCCACGCCACGCCGCATTCGGTGCGGGCGTTGGACGGTCGCGCGGCCGGCGTGGAGACCACGATCAGGGTGCGGCCCTTGTCATCCACCGGCACGCGCATCCACAGCTGAAACAGCGGGTCGTCGGTGGGCACGAACAAGGTGTTGCGCGGGCGTGTGGCGTTGTCCACACGCACACCGGCTTGCAGCGCACGCGTCTCCAATTTCACCGTGTAGTCGCGCTTGAGCGCCTGCCTTTGGGCGCCGGGCAGGTAGGGGTTGGTGTAGCCCTCTTCGGGCTCGATCTGCTGGTCGTTCAACGCGTCAACCGGTTAACCCACCGGGTTGTAGGAATTGAAAGACAGGTTGCGCGCGTGCGGGTACTGGCCTTTGAGCTCGAGCTTGGCGCCGGCCGACAGCTTGAACTGGGTGATCCAGTAGACCAGGCCCGTGTCGGGAATCAGGATGTTGAAGGTGGTCAGGCTCAGGGTGCCGACCCAGAAACAGTCGGTCAAGCCGGAGCGGCCCGAAACACGGTCGATCTCGGCCGCCGAGAACGCGTGGATGGCCGGGCGCGCCCGCGTCAGGTCGGGCATGCCGGGTGGCAAGGCGGCTGCGGCGGGCGGTGCTGCTGGCGATGCGCGTGCCGGCGCTGGGGTGGCAACGGGTGCGGGTGCGGGTGCGGGTGCGGGCGCATTTGCGCAGCCCGCCAGCCAAACGGCCAACGGGGGCAGGCCCCATGTGATGAAGTGGCGTGGCATGTCGATTCCTGGGTGGTGGGCGTTGTCGACTCAGCGCGTGACGATGGGGAACACGCCTGGCGCCTTTTCGAGCAGGCTGAAAAAGCGCACCAAGTCGATCTTGCTGCCGTCGATCTTCAGGTCGTCGCTCATCAGCGTGTCCTTGATGCCAGCGGTGCCGGCGATCATCTTGACGAAGATGTCTTTGGTCAGCGTCAGTGTGGCGTTAGCGTCGGCCGCGGGTGCACTGGCTTTGTGGTGCAGCACCGCGTTCTCTATCCACAGCACGTACGAAGTCTTTTGGTCGCTCAGCACCAGATTGATCTTCAGGTTCTTGCCCTCGGCGGCAGGCCCGTCCAG
>JANNMQ010000560.1:0-1790 GCA_031398045.1 Rubrivivax sp. | reverse complement strand
GGCGTTGGCCACCCCGCCGGTCTGCGTGTATGTCTCCATGACTGTGCACAGGGTGGCGCCATCCACACGCTGCAGCAGCCGCGCTTGCAGGCCGGGGTGGCGCTGCAGCAAGGCTTGCTGCAGGTCACGGCCAGCCTGCAGCGCTTGCGGCAGCTGGGCCGCCGCCACTTTCCAGTAGATGTAGAGCTCGCGGCCCACGGTGCGTGTCAGCACAGGGGCGTCCAGCCAACGGGTGCTGGCTTCAAGCCGCTTCGGCCGCCGGCAGCGCGTAGGGCAGTGTGCCCGCCGTCAGCACGGGGCCGTCGGCAGCGCCAGCATGCAAGCTGCCGGCAGCCAGCGCCGCCATTTTCAGTTCCACCAAAGCGGCGTGGTGGCCTTGGGCACTGGTACCTGCCATGGCCACCAGGCCAGCCGGCTGCTCGGGGTCGGCACTGCTGAAAACTTCCTGGCCCGGCAGCAGCGCCACCGGTGCATGCAGCACATAGGCCCGCCGCTTCAGTGTGCCGCGGTACTGGCTGCGCGCCACCACCTCTTGCCCGGGGTAACAACCCTTCTGGAAGTTGACACCGTCCACCAGTTCCAGATTCACCATCTGCGGCACAAACTTTTCTTGCGTGGCCGCCTGCACCCGCACCACGCCGCTGTGCACTTCCAGCCAACGCCACTGCGATTCGGCCATCGCAGGCAAGGCGGGCGATTGCAGCGCAGCCACCAGATAACGCGGCACAGGGTTGCCGTCCACCAGGGCGTCGGGCAGGCGCACGATGTCGATGTCGTCAGCACGGCGCTGGCCCCAGACCGCCAAACCGTGATCCGGGTCCAGCCGCTGCTGGGCGGCTGTACCAGCAGCACCCCACAGCGGCAGGTCGGCAGTGGCGTCGCTGAGTTTGCTCTTGGCGCGCAATACAAAGTTCGACAGTCGCTTCAGGGTTGCCGGCAACAAATCGGCGCTGCAAGCCAGCAGCAGTTCATCATCAGCGCGGCGCCACAGCACCAGCGTGGCCAGCAGGCGCCCCTTGACCGAACAATAACCGGCCAGTCGTGAGGTGCCGCTGGCCAGGTGCTGCACGTCCTGCGTCAGCTGGTTGTGCAAAAAGCTGGCGGCGTCGGCGCCTTGGGCCCGTATCAGGCCCCAGTCGGCCAGGCGGCAGACCCCCTCGGCTGGGCCGGCAGGGGGGTACTCTTCGGTGTGGATGATGTTCATGCGGCAATTATCATCGTCGCCCTATGTCGTACCGAGCCCAAGGTTGTGCACCACCCGTCCGCAAACTGCGGGCGCGGGGCGGCGTGCTCGCGGCCTTGCTGGCACTGCTGCTGGTGTTGGCACTGGCCGTGGGTGCTGCCGCGGCGACGGCGTACTTCTGGTTGGACCGGCCTTTGGCGCTGGCAGGACCGTCGGCAGAACTTTCCATCGAACCGGGCGCCACACCCAAAGACATCGCCCAAGCCTGGGTGCAGGCCGGTGTGCAGAGTGAACCCCGCTGGCTGTACGAATATTTCCGCTGGTCGGGCCAGGCGCGGAAAATTCGCGCCGGCAGTTATGAAATCGATGCCGGCACCACGCCGCGCCAGTTGTTGGCCAAGATGGTGCAGGGCGCTGAGACCATGGAGCAGGTGCGCATCATCGAAGGCTGGACACTGCGCCAGATGCGCCAGGCGTTGGCCCAGGCCCCATACCTGAAACAAACCACGGCCGGCATGAGCAACCAAGAACTGATGGCCGCGCTGGGCGTACCCGGCGTGCCGGCTGAAGGGCGGTTTTTCCCCGACACCTATGTCTATTCGCGTGG
>JANNMQ010000540.1:0-5039 GCA_031398045.1 Rubrivivax sp. | reverse complement strand
TTCGCCAGCGGCGCTTTCGTGGGGGGCGCAGATTTGGCCAATGGCTTGCTCACGGAAAAACCTCCTCCCCGGGCGGGGAACACGGGTTTGTGACGGTGGGCCTGGCATCAGGCGCCGAGGTCTTTGCAGGTTCGGAACCAGTGGGGCCAAGCCCGCAGGGTTGGGGCTGCAATGCAACGGTCAGGGCCCGCGAGCATCAACCGTCGCGCGCCCGCCTAGGGTCTAAGGCGCGCGGATTGTAGCCAGGCAAAAAGGTGCGCGCGCGTAGGCTTTGCGTGGTCTTGTTTCAGGTCAAGCTCAGGTCAAGCGCTTTCAAACCAGGCACTGTTCCAGGCCCTGCATCAAGATCTCTTTGGGCAGGTCGATGCCGATGAACACCATCTTGCTGCCTTTTTCTTCGCCGGCTGCCCATTTCGGGCCCAGATCGCTGCCCATCAGCTGGTGCACGCCCTGGAAGATCACCTTGCGGTCGCTGCCTTTCATGTGCAGCACACCCTTGTAGCGCAGCAGCTTGGGGCCGTAAACCTGCACGATGGCACCCAGAAAGTCCTCCAGCTTGGCCGGGTTGAAGGCCTTTTTGCTGCGAAAGACAAACGACTTCACGTCGTCGTCGTGGGCGTGGTGGTGTCCGTGTTCGTGTTCCTGCCCGTGCCCCTGCTGGTGCGACGGGTGGTCGCAATGCTCGCCGTGCTCGTGGTCATGGTCATGGTCATGGTCATGTGGGCCATGGCCCGCGCCGGCATTCAAGAAGTCGGGGTCGATCTCCAGCTTGGCATTCAGGTTAAAGCCCTTCAGATCAAACACCGCCGCTATCGGCACCTCGCCAAAGTGCACCTTGGTTTGCGGCGCGCGCGGGTTCATGTGTTTGATGCGGTGCATCAGAGCCTTCAAGTCGGCCTCGGGCACCAGTTCGCTCTTGCTGATAAATATTTGGTCGGCAAAACCGATCTGGCGGCGCGCTTCCTGCCGATCGTCCAGCGTGGCGTCGGCGTGTTTGGCGTCCACCAGCGTCAGCACACTGTCCAGCAGGTAGCTTTCGGCGATCTCGTCGTCCATGAAGAAGGTCTGCGCCACTGGGCCGGGGTCGGCCACGCCAGTGGTTTCAATCACCACGCGGTCGAAGTGCAGTTCACCTTTGCGCCGCTTGGCCGCCAGGTCGGCCAGCGTGGTGCGCAGGTCTTCCCGGATGGTGCAGCAGACACAGCCGTTATTCATCTGGATGATCTGCTCGCTGGTGTCTGACACCAGGATCTCGTTGTCGATATTTTCTTCGCCGAATTCGTTTTCGATGACGGCGATTTTCTGGCCATGGGCTTCGGACAACACACGCTTGAGCAGCGTGGTTTTGCCCGCGCCCAGAAAGCCGGTCAGGATGGTGGCGGGAATCAGCCCGCCGTTTGTATTCGCAGCAGTCGTCATGGGGCAGCCCAGGTTTGCAGGCGCGGCAGCAGCGCGCGGTAAGGTGCCAGCAGCAAGGCGGCCATCAAGGCCTTGACGGCCAAGTCGCCCGCAGCCAGCGTGAGCCAGTTCATGTCCGAACCAGCGCCAATGGGTCCAAAAGCGAGGAAGAAAAACACCGCCGTGTCCACCGTGCTGGCCACCAAAGAGCCTATCAGCGGTGCCTTCCACCAACTGGCTGCGCGCCAGCGGTTGAACACGGCCACGTCCATCAGTTGCGAAAACAGGAAAGCAACGCCTGAAGCCACGGCAATGCGCCACGGCGCCAGCAGCAGCGACACCAGCACAGCAACGCCAAAACCCACCCAAGCCACTTGCCTGGCGGCCGCCGGGCCGAGTGCGCGGTTGGTGAGGTCGCTGACCAAAAACACCAGGGGGTAGCTGAAAGCGCCCCAGGTCAGCCAGGCGTTGATGGGGTGCTGCACCAGCACGTTGGACAGCACGATAACGGCGGCCATCGCGGCGATGGGGGTTGCCAGTCCGCGCAGAGGGGGTGTTTTCATGGGGAGTGGTTGTAGGGGCTGGGCGGGACGCCCGGGCGCCTTGGCGCCAGAGGCCGGCAGGTCCAAAAATGCGCTGAAGGGGCGCGATTGTCGCTGTTTGGCGGTGCGCCGTGGCGGCTCGGTTATTCTTGATGCTCTTCAACTGCCGGCACCGACCACGTGTCCGAACCCGCGTCTCCCCGGCCTGCGCGCTTTGTGCCGCATGCCCACGCCGACCGCAGCCCCGACCGCAGCCCCGACCGCCGCAGCCTGTTTGTACGCCTGGTGGAGTTCATCTCCCCGGGCCCCGACAGCAAGGCCGAACTGATACGCACGCTGGCCGACGCCGAGCTGCGCGAGCTGATCGAACCCGAATCGCGCCTGATGCTGGAAGGCGTGCTGCGCATGGCCGACATGAGCGCTGGCGACGTCATGGTGCCGGCCACGCGCATGGACTTGCTGGACATCGAGGCCGACTATGACACCCTGCTGGGCCTGGTGATCGACACCGCGCACTCGCGCTTTCCGGTGTTTGAGGGCAAGCGTGAAAACGTCATCGGCATCCTGATGGCCAAAGACCTGCTGAAACTGCAGCGCTCACCCGACCTGAACCTGCGCACGCTGCTGCGCCCGGCGGTGTTTGTGCCCGAAAGCAAGCGTCTGAACGAGTTGCTGCGCGACTTCCGCAGCAACCGCAACCACCTGGCGATCGTGATCGACGAATTTGGCAACACGGCCGGCCTCATCACGATCGAAGACGTGCTGGAAGAAATCGTCGGCGAAATCGAAGACGAATTTGACGAACAGGAACAGGAAAACGGCATCTACACACTGGCCGATGGCAGCCAGCGCGTGGCCGGCGATGTGTCGATCGTCGCGGTCAACGAGGCATTTGCGACGCAATTCTCCGAGGACGATTTCGAAACCATCGGCGGCCTGCTGGCGCATGAATTGGGCCGCGTGCCGCGCCGCGGTGAAGCGGTCACGTTGGGCGGCTTGGTGTTCACGGTGATGATCACCCGCGGCGGCGCGGTGCGCTGGTTTCGCGTCGTGCGCGACACCTCGGCGCCAGCGCCCGTTGAAGCCGACGTGGATTGATGCCGCGCGGGCTGTTGGCGCCCGCACGCAAGGGCCTGCCGTGGTTTGAGCAGCTGCTGCCTTGCCTGGTGGTCACGCTGTTGGGCGCGCTGCAAACCCTGGCCTACGTGCACACGGCCTGGTGGCCTGTGCCGCTGTTGACCATGGCAGGGCTGGTCGCGATGCTGAACCAAGCCACGCCCACCCAGGCCGCCGGCCTGGGCTGGGCTTACGGCACCGGCTGGCTGGTGGCGGGGGTGTGGTGGCTGTTTATCAGCATGCACCGCTACGGCGGGCTGCCGGCGCCGCTGGCGGCGGCTGCGGTGCTGCTGTTGTCGGCCGTGCTGTCGCTGTACCTGGCCGCAGCGGCCGCCGCCTATGCACGCTGGCGTCGGGGCGCGCTGGGCAGCGTGATGCTTTGGGCGGCCTTGTTCGTGTTGGCCGAGTGCGGCCGCGGGCTGCTGTTCACCGGCTTTCCTTGGCTGGCGCTGGGTTATTCGCAGCTGGACGGCCCCTTGGCTGCGCTGGCGCCTTGGGTTGGGGTGTACGGCATGGGTGCTGTGGGCGCTGCAGTGGCAGCCGGCCTGGCAGCGGGTTTGGGGGGCGCCACGACAGCGGCGCAACCGGCCCGGCAGACCGCTGGCGCGGCGAACGTGGCGCCGCCGCTGCCGGCCCGGACGCGCTGGCGCAGCGCGGCAGCTGCCATCGTGGTCTGTGCCGTGCTGGCCGCAGCGCCCGTACCCCGCTTCACGCAGCCGGTGGGTGATTTGTCGGTGGCCCTGTTGCAGCCGAATGTCAAGCAGGACGAAAAATTTGTCATGCAGCACCTGCCGCGCACGCTGACTTGGGTGGCGATGCAGCTGCAGAGCAGCACAGCCGACCTGGTGGTCAGCCCTGAAACCGCAGTGCCGCTGTTGCCCTACCAGTTGGAAGACATGGCGCCCGGCTTGTGGCCTGGCCTGCAAAAACACTTTGCAGCGGGCGGCCGGGTGGCGCTGGTGGGTGTGCCGCTGGGTGACGCAGAACAGGGTTACACCAATTCCGTTGTCGGCCTGTCGGCCGGTGCGCCTTACCGCTACGACAAGACCCACCTGGTGCCTTTCGGCGAATTCATACCCACGGGCTTTCGCTGGTTCACCGAGCTGATGAACATTCCGCTGGGCGACTTTGCCCGCGGCGTGCCGAACCCACCCTCGATGTGGGTCAAGGGCCAGCGCGTGGCGCCCAACATTTGTTACGAAGACCTGTTTGGCGAAGAGTTGGCGCGGCGGTTTGTAAACCCGGCCCTGGCGCCGACGGTGATGGTGAACATCAGCAACATCGGCTGGTTTGGCGAGACGGTGGCGGTGGCGCAGCACCTGAACATCTCGCGCTTGCGCACGCTGGAATTTCAGCTGCCCATGGTGCGCGCCACCAACACCGGTGCCACGGCGGTGGTGGACCACCAGGGTCGGGTGCAGGCTGCCCTGCCCCCGCACACCGAAGGTGTGCTGACCGCAAATGTGCAGGGCCACAGCGGCGTGACGCCTTTTGCCTGGTGGGCCGCACGCTGGGGTTTGTGGCCGCTGGTGCTGGCTGTGGGGCTGCTGGCTGCGGGCTTGCTGACGGTGGCGCTGGTCGCGGAGGCCGAAAGCGCGCGGCGCAAGGCCGCAGGCCCCGGCCCTTAAACTCAAGGGTTCCCTTTTTGCCCTGCACCCCTTCACCCCTCCCCCGGCCGCGCCCACCATGCTGACCTTCCAGCAAATCATTTTGAAACTGCAGTCCTACTGGGACGCCCAGGGCTGCGCGCTGCTGCAGCCTTACGACATGGAAGTGGGCGCCGGCACCAGCCACACCGCCACTTTCTTGCGTGCGCTGGGCCCCGAGCCCTGGAAAGCCGCCTACGTGCAGCCCAGCCGCCGCCCCAAAGACGGCCGCTACGGCAACAACCCCAACCGCCTGCAGCATTACTACCAGTACCAGGTGGTGCTGAAGCCGGCGCCGGCTGACATCCTGGAGCTGTACCTGGGCAGCCTGGAAGCG
>JANNMQ010000509.1:0-2922 GCA_031398045.1 Rubrivivax sp. | reverse complement strand
AGCCGCGCTGAAGCGGCGTAGACCAGGCTGCCCTGCACGCCCGTGCTGGTGAGCACCATTTCACCGGCCTGTTGCCAGCCGTCGATGGAGAGGGCCACACCTTTCAGCGGCGCACCGGCGTGGCGTTGCTTCAAATGGTCTGACCAGGCCACGTCAAAACCGCAGTTGCTGGGTTGCAGCGGCGCCAGATCGGCCCCCTGCGATTGAAGCAACGGCCACCAGGCACCGTCAGAACCCAGCTGCGGCCAACTGGCGCCTCCCAGCGCCAGCACGGTGGCGCCAGCTGGTAATTGCTGCTGTCCGGTGGGTGATTCAAAAATCAGGCTGCCGTCGTCGGCCCAGCCCTGCCAGCGGTGACGCATAAAAAAACGCACACCCTGAACGCGCAAGCGGTGCAACCAGGCACGCAACAACGGTGCTGCTTTCATCGTGCTGGGAAACACCCGCTGCGAACTGCCGATAAACGTGTCAACACCCAAACCTGCCGCCCAAGCGCGAAGTTCTTGTGGACCAAAAGTCTGCAGCCACGGTTGCAGCACTGCAGCGCGCTCGGCATAGCGGTCTGTGAAAACGGGCAGCGGTTCGGCATGGGTAAGGTTCAGCCCGCCCACGCCAGCCAGCAAGAACTTGCGCCCAGCAGATGGCATGCCGTCAAACACCTGCACCTGCAGTCCTTGCTCGGCTGCGACTTGCGCGGCCATCAAGCCAGCTGGGCCAGCGCCAATCACGGTAACCACTGGCCGGTCGGCCAGCGGCGACGCCAAGGCTGCTGCGGGCGGTAGGGTGTTTTCAGGCTTGAACATGCGGAGACTGTAGGTCACCGCTGGTGGAGCGCTGTGTGTGTGGGTTGATGCCAGCAGCAGCCACCACACCGCACGCTGCGCCTCAGCCCGCTGATGGCGTGCGGATCAGGTAATCAAAGGCCGCCAGCGCCGCTTTGGCACCATCACCCGCGGCAATGATGATTTGTTTGAAAGGCACGGTGGTGGCGTCGCCCGCGGCAAACACACCCGGCAGGCTGGTGGCGCCGTGTGCGTCGATGATGATCTCGCCAAATCGAGACAGCTCGACGCTGCCCTTCAGGAAGTCGGTGTTGGGCACCAGGCCGATTTGTACAAACACGCCCGCCAGTTCAAGAACCTGTTCAGCGCCCGTGGCGCGGTTTTTGAATTGCAGGCCGTTGACACGGCTGCCGTCACCGGTGATGGCGGTGGTCTGCGCGTTCACATGCACGGTCACGTTAGCCAGACTGTTCAGCTTGTTCACCAGCACCGCGTCGGCCTTCAGCTGGGGCGCAAATTCCACCAGGGTGACATGCTGCACCACACCGGCCAGGTCGATGGCCGCTTCAACACCTGAATTACCGCCGCCGATGACGGCCACCTTCTTGCCTTTGAACAAGGGGCCGTCGCAATGCGGGCAGTAGGCCACGCCTTTGTTGCGGTACTCGTCTTCGCCGGGTACGTTGACATTGCGCCAGCGAGCGCCCGTCGACAACACCACGGCCCGGCTTCGCAGCTGCGCGCCGTTCTCAAGCACCACCGTCACCAGCGCGCCGGGGGCCGAAGCAGGTTGCAGCGCGGCCACACGCTGGCCGTTCATGATGTCCACGTCGTAGGCCCGCGCGTGCGCTTCCAGCGCCGCAGCAAACTTGGGGCCCTGCGTTTCCAGCACCGAGATGTAGTTTTCGATGCCCAAGGTATCGAGCGTCTGGCCGCCGAAACGTTCAGCGACGATGCCGGTGCGGATGCCCTTGCGCGCGGCATACACCGCTGCTGCCGCACCCGCGGGGCCACCGCCGACGATCAGCACGTCATACGGCGCTTTGGCCGACAGCGCTGCGGCGTCACGCGCCGCACTGCCGGTGTCCACCTTCTTCAAGATCTCCGCCAATTCCATGCGGCCCGAGCCGAAGGGCTGCCCGTTCAGGAAGATGGAGGGCACGGCCATGATTTGGCGCTCGTCCACTTCCGCCGGGAACAAACCACCGTCGATGGCCACGTGGCGGATGCGCGGGTTCAGCATGGCCATCAGGTTCAGGGCCTGCACCACGTCGGGGCAGTTGTGGCAGGTCAACGACATGTAGGTTTCAAACACCAAGTCGGCATCCAGCGCGCGGATCTGGTCCATCACCTCGGCATCCACCTTGGGCGGATGGCCACCCGCCTGCAGCAGCGCCAGCACCAGTGACGTGAATTCATGGCCCATGGGGATGGCTGCAAAACGCACACCCCTGTCAGCGCCCTGGCGCGTGACCTGGAACGAGGGCCGGCGCTGGTCGGCACCATCAAAGCGCACGCTGACCAGGCCGTTCAGTGCGGCAACCTCCGTCAGCAGTTCGCGCATCTCTTGCGACGCGGGCCGGTCGTCCAGGCTGGCGATCAGTTCGATCGGATGTTGCAGACGTTCAAGGTACGACTTCAATTGGGCCTGGATGGTGCTGTCGAGCATGGTGTTCTCCGTCAAAAGCGCATGGGCGTTCCGGCCCGGTCGCCAGCACCCGTTGCGGGGCGCTGGCGACAAGGCCCGAAGGACCTGTCGTGTTGGTAGGGGCGGTACGCGCCGCCACCCGGTGCCTCGGCACGAGGGTGCCGAGGCCGTAGCAAAAGAGCCCGTCGACTCAGATCTTGCCAACCAGGTCCAGCGACGGGGTCAGGGTCTTGGCGCCGTCATTCCACTTGGCGGGGCACACCTGGCCCGGGTGCTTGGCCACGTACTGGGCCGCCTTCAACTTGCGCAGCGTTTCTTTCACATCACGTGCAATGGCGTTGTCGTGCACCTCCGCGGTTTTGATCACACCATCGGGGTTGATGACAAAGGTGCCGCGCAGCGCCAGACCTTCTTCTTCGATGTGCACGCCAAACGCGCGCGTCAGCTGGTGCGTGGGGTCACCCACCAGCGGGAACTTGGCCTTGCCCACGG
>JANNMQ010000500.1:0-3825 GCA_031398045.1 Rubrivivax sp. | reverse complement strand
AGACCGATTTGTCGCCTGCCACCGTGGTGACGATGTACCTGCTGCCCGAAGTCAACCTGCAACTGCGGCCCGCGCTGTTGCAGTTGGCGCCGGGCACCCGCATCGTGTCACACGATTGGGACATGGGCGACTGGTTGCCCGACCACACCCTGACTGTGGCCGCGCCTGAAAAGACCATAGGACGCGAAAAGTTAAGCCGCTTGCACCGCTGGGTGGTGCCGGCGCGTGCCGAAGGGCTGTGGTGTGGGCCCCGCGGTGCGCAGTTGCGGTTGACCCAGCGCTACCAGGCGGTGCAGGCGCAATGGCGTCAAGGCGCCCATGAGTGGACGCTGCAAGGCAGGCTGGACGGACAGCACCTGATGTTGATTCAACCAGCGCCAGCATCAGCGCCAACTCCAGCACCAAGCGCCAGGCAACAGCGTCGGCCTCCCGTCCTCTACGGTCGTGTTGAGGCCGAGCACATCGTGGTTGACGCCAGTGTGGGCATTGACATTCGTGCCAAGCGCAAGTTAACGCTGCGGCGCGCCAGCGGCACGGCCTGCAGCGTTTAGGACAACCGTGGCGGCTGCGATTGAGGATGCGGCTGGTTGAGTGCTGGTTTCGCGGTTGGTTTCGGGGCACCGAGCAGGCCGGCCGTCGTGCCGGCCTGCTGTCCCGTCCAACTCAAACGACAGCGCTTGTGCTGCGGCGTGCCTGCAGCGTGATCGCTGCAAAAGCGGCCAGCACCAGTGCCAGTGAACCCGGCTCAGGAATCGCAGCCACTGCCAGCCCGTTCAAAGGCCCGGTGTTGGTGTTGCCGATCAGCGTGGCGGCACCGGTTGCCAGGTTGATGCCATAGAAGCCCTGCACGCCGCCCACGTTCAGGCTGGCAAAAGCAAGGTTGGTGCCGCCGGCGTCGGTGACGATGTCGAAACCGACACTTTCATTGGTATCCACGCCCAGCAAGCCCACGGTGTTCATCACCCCGCCGTTGGGGTTGGACGTGGTCACCAAGGTGTTCAGCGCCCAATCGATGTAGTACAGCTGCGTGCCCGTGGCCGCCAGTTTGTCGGAATTGGTGTACGCCACATCGGCAATTCGCGGCGCGGCTCCGGCGTTGACATCACCTGGGGCGTAGGACAGCGTGCCGTCGGTGAGGGCCGCGCCGGTGTCGACGTTGATGCGCAGGTTCACACCGTCGTTGGTGGCCACGCGCAAGCGGTCGGGCACGGGGTTGAAGTCGATGCCCAGGGTGGCTGCAGCGGCCGCTGCGCTGGACGTGCTGACCAGCGTGGTGCCGCCGGTGGCCGGGTTGACCCGGTAGATGCCCGAGGTGGTTGATGCGTAGCCATACAACATGCCGTCGGCGGGCCTGAAGTCCAGCCCATCCAGCCGGGTGGTGGCGCCCGAAAGGGCCCCCACCGTGGTGTTGACGCCCGGCATGGCGCTGTCAAACCGCAGCAGCGTGGTGCCGTCGCTGGCCAGCGCGTACACCATCGCGGCTTGGGCTGCAGGCGCCAGCGCCAACGCAGCCCACAGCGCCAGCAGCTTGCCGCTGCCGGACCGCAACCGGGTTGTTGATCGGGCGGCGGCGCAGCGGCCACTGGCTGAAGTTTGAGGGTTGCGGCGTGTTTGCATGTGGGTGGGCTCCTGCAGGTGGATGGTTTTGACAGCGGCGGTGGGGACCCGTTGTCGGCAGCACTCAGCGGCGCCACTGATTGCCAGGTCCACCCGCAGTCATACGCAGGCCTGTGCGGGCTGGATGTCCTGATACCCGCCGCTTCACCCCCCGGTTTCAGGGGAGGGATGGGCTGGCCATGGAAACCAGCGCCGACGCTGCTTGTTCGTCGGCGGGCTTTGTTCTTTGCGGTGGCAGCGTTCCATGATCCGCGGACGCTGCCCCGCATCATCTGACCAGGCCACGTCCCGCAGCGTTGGCCTGCGCCTCGTGGGTTTGCCAGTCCTGCAGCAAGCTTCGCTCGCGCTCGACGCTCAGGCCCACCGATGCCCGGGCGGGCCCGGCGTTTGCTGCTGCAACGGGCTCTGTGCGGGGTGCCTGCAGCCAGTCGGCGGTGTCTTGCAGCGTCTGCTGCAGGGGCCGGCACATCAGCCCTGTTGCTTGAGCGCGGGTGCAGTTGATGCGGTGCATGGGCTGCGACGCTTGCGGCAGCCACACCGGCAGCTCGGTCCAAGGCTGCACGCCTTGCTGGAGCAAGAACTCCTCCCCCACCCAGTGCAGCCGGGCATTGCGGTTCAGGGTCTGCTGCGCAGCGTTCAGCAGGCCGCCCCAGGACAGCGCCTGGTCCGGCCCGTTCAAGTTGAAGACGCCGTGGGTCGCCTTGTCAGCCTGCAACAGTATCCAGGCCGCCACGTCTCGCGCGTCGATGAACTGCACGGGCGCTGCAGGGTCGCCGGGCGCCAGCACCTCACCGCCTTGCAGCAGCCTGCGCACCCACCAACTGAAACGGCCGGTGGGGTCGTGAGGGCCTACCAACAGGCCCGGGCGGCTGACTAAGCAGCGCTGGCCAAAAGCAGCCTGGGCCTGCGCTTCGCACAAAGCTTTCAGGCCTCCGTAGGTGCTGCCGTCGACGGTTTCCGTGGTGGGGTCATCCAACGGCTGCAATGGCGCGTCTTCGGTGGTGCCGTTAGCGCTGAAATGCTGGTAGGCGCTGATGCTGGACACCAGCTGGTACTGCCCCACACGAGCGGCCAGCGCAACGGCCACCTGCTGCACTTGCCGCGGCCAGTAGGCGCTGGTGTCGATGGCCACGTCCCAAGTCTGCCCGTGCAGCACCGACAAGTCTTGGTTGCGGTCGGCGATCAAGTGCTGCGCTTGCCCAAACAGCGCAGCATGGCTCAAGCCACGGTGCAGCAGGGTGACTTGGTGGCCAGCGGCCAGCGCTTGCTGTGCGATGTGGCGGCCCAGGAACCGGGTGCCACCGAGGATGAGGATGCGGGCCACTGCGGAAACAAGGGGTGCGCTGCCGCACAGTGCCGGGGGCAGCCGCCAGCCTAAGGCGCGACGAACAGACCTTTGTGCTGTTCCCGCAGCACATTTTTCTGCACCTTGCCCATGGCGTTGCGCGGCAGGTCGGGCACCACGTCCACTTTCTTGGGCACCTTGAAATTGGCGATCTGGCTTTTCAGATGGGCGGTGATGTCGATGCCGTTCAGCGTGGAGCCGGCTTTGGCCACCACCACGGCCACCACGGCCTCACCGAAGTCGGGGTGGGGCACGCCAATGACGGCGCTTTCGGCCACGCCCGCCAGGTCGTTGATGAAGCCTTCGATTTCGGCCGGGTAGACGTTGTAGCCGCCGCTGATGATCAAGTCTTTGCTGCGGCCCACGATGGTGACGTAGCCGTCGCTGTCGATGCGGCCCACGTCGCCGGTTTTGAACCACAGGTCGGTGGTGAATTCGTCAGCCGTCTTTTCGGGCATCTTCCAGTAGCCCTTGAACACGTTGGGGCCCTTGACCTCGATGTTGCCGATTTCGCCCGTGGCCACCGGCATGCCTTTGTCGCTGCGCACCCGCACCCCCACACCCGGCAGGGCCTGGCCCACCGTGCCGCCCCGGCGGCCGCTTTCGGGCCGGTAGGGGTTGCTGGTGAGCATCACCGTTTCGCTCATGCCGTAGCGTTCCAGGATGGTGTGGCCGCTGCGCTGCTGGAAGTCTTTAAAGGTCTCCAGCAGCAGCGGTGCCGAGCCGCTGATGAACAGCCGCATGTTGCGGCAGGCCTGTGCGTTGAAGCCGGGTTCGGCCAGCAGACGCACGTACAGCGTGGGCACCCCCATGAACACGGTGGCTTCGGGCAGGCGGGCGATGGCCGCGCGGGGTTCGAAGCG
>JANNMQ010000482.1:0-5709 GCA_031398045.1 Rubrivivax sp. | reverse complement strand
AGCCGGCAAACCCGGTGTGCTGAAGGCCTGAACGCCAGCCCGCGCCATGCGGGACGGCGCACAACCGGTGTGGCGCGCGTGGTTGTGCAGATTCAGGTGCAATCTCGGGCGCCATCTCTTGCGCACAGCCCAGCGGCGCGCAGCATGCAAATTCCCAGCAAGCGCTTCGAGACCTGCACCACACAGCACTGAGTCAGCCCTACGGATCTTCTGCACAGCCGGCAGCCTGATGCCGTCTTGCCGCTGATGTTCTGAAACTGGTCAAGCCAGCGGCCCGCTGTGGCTGATTGGAGCAGCCGAGCAGCCAGTTACTCAAAAAAAAAGTTCCCCTGTGATGGCCAGCACACAGACGAAGCTTCGCTGCGGCGCTATCTTGACGCCTGAAACAGATGGAGAGCCAATCATGATCATCAGGCCACGCTTCGAACCGGTGTCAAGTGCCTGCATCGACCTCTTGACCCGCAAGACTCACGGGCCAACCAGGGTGATGGACGGCTGCAGCATCACTGACTTTCTCAAAGACGACATCGCCACCCTGCACGGGAGCACAGCGGAAAAGCTGTTCATCTTGTCCGATGACGGGCGGATCTGCGCGACACAGGACTACCCGTACCGCCGAGTTGATTCAAGCGGTCAGGAAAGACGCCGCAGTCCCCGACTGAGCCTGGGTGAAACGCTGAGATCGTTCAAGAACACCGCATCCGGGCTTGAGCTGCCGCATCCCGTGCCTGACAACCGCTACCGCAGTATGTGGCCTGACGATCTGCCTGAGCAAATGCGCAATTACTGCCAGGGCTTGACTCAGGAGCAACCGCACTGATGCCCTGCGCAGGCTGAGGACAGCGATTTCGTCACCGTGCGTCAACACGTGGCGGTGTTTTTCGTCCGCGGCGGGCTGGTAACGTTCCCGCTCGTCGGTGAAGCACCCGTTCTTGGCCTCCTGGGTCTGCGTCCAGCAGGTCCACGGCGTCGTCGCGGGTGACGCGTTCTTTCATGGGCGTCCTCGGTTGGTGCCAGTCAACCGTAAACGCTGATCGCCGATGACGCCGTGCGCCACCGTACGGACTGACAAGCATGCGCAGCACGGTCTGGCCTGGCTCGGGGAGACATCAATGAACCGCCCACCTTCGACGAGCCAGCACACCAGGGTGCCGACGTTCAACCCGAATCGGAAACCACTTCAGCTTCCTGGCCAAGGGACTGGAAAGCACCCGGGCATGGTGCGCCAACGAACAGACCGCCGGCATTTGTGGCCTCAAGGTTCGGGCATGCGTTCACTTCACCCTTCTGTGAACAGCGAGATGACCGGAGCCCAGGAGTCCAGCGCGATGCCCATGGCTGGACAGAGCAATGACCATTCTGCGCCGTTGCTGCCAGCCCAGCGCGCGAGTAGGCCCAGTGGGACTTAAGCGGCGCAGCCCGATCCGTAGTTCCCGTTTGACCCAAGCGCAGCCAAGTCCACGACGCGGCGTTTGACCCGTCCCCAAGTCCACACCAGGATCACCCATGAAAACAGCATCCCAGACCAACACCAGCCTCGCTCACATCGCCGAGCTGATCGACGACATTCCGATCGCCATGCTCGTCACCATTGAAGCCGACGGGGCATTGGCCAGCCGACCGATGGCGGTGCTTGAGATGGACGCCAGCGGCGCCCTCTGGTTTTTCACCGACATCCGGTCGTCCAAGGTCGAGCATTTGCGGGTCGCCAACCTCAGCTTCACCGACCGCGGGCACGGAACCTACGTGTCGCTGTCAGGCCGGGGCGAGATCAACACCGACCGGGTGCATATCGAACGTCTGTGGACTGCGTTTGCCAAGCCCTGGTTCCCGGATGGACCGGACTCGCCAAATCTCGCGCTGCTGAAGTTCATACCCGACGCTGCCGACTACTGGGACGCGCCCAACAGCAAGATGGTTCGGGCCTTCGGTGTGATCGCGTCCATGGTGGCGGGCAAACCTGTAGCGATGGGTGAACATGGCTCGCACACCAACTTGTCGTCTTCTGCGGCCGCTGACTGAGAGGCTGAGAGTCTTTCGATCATGCCCGCTCATCACTCCAAAACACGCCCGTTCGTCGTTGCAAATGCTCGCTGTAGCCCGAGCTACAGCTGTGCTTTGCGCCTAGATCGGACGCGTTTTGACGCGCTGCTCGGGCACGCTCGAAAAACTCTCAGCCTCTGATTCCACACCTGCACATCGATGACAGCGTTGACGCGCGCTTTCCATCCTCAACCATCCAAGGCCAGCCTCATGATGCCAAACCCCAGTGCGCCACCCCAGGCTTCAGCGCCCGACGATGACCTGATGAAGCAGGCCCGCCACGGTCACGGCATTCCATCGCAGGACCCTGACCCCGCGGCGCAGGTTCGGCTCGAACCCCTGGAGGCCCAGCGCGAAGCCCACTCGGTGTTGGCAGGTGGCGGTATGGTGGCGGGTCTGGCCACCGGGGCTGCTATTGGCATTGCGGTGGCTGGCCCTGTTGGGGTGGTGGTTGGTGCGGCGTTGGGTGCTGTAGCCGGCGCTGTAGGTGGTGCCGCCGCGGGCAACCTGGTGGGCCCGCAGGATTCGGGCAGCGCCCAGGCCGCACCGGCCGACGGCGTGCGCCTGCACATCGATGACAGCGGGGGCGGCGGCCGGCCCGTGGTGCTGATTCATGGCTGGCCACTGTCTGCCCAGGCCTGGGAGCCGCAGGTGTCGGCGCTTAAAGCCGCCGGCTATCGCGTCGTGGCTTACGACCGTCGGGGTTTCGGCCGCTCGGACAAACCCGAATCGGGCTATAGCTACGACACGCTGGCCGACGACCTGCAGCGCGTGCTGGACCGCTGCGGGCTGCAGGATGCAACGCTGGTGGGTTTCTCAATGGGTGGCGGTGAAGTGGCCCGCTACATCACCCGCTGCGGAGAGTCGCGCCTGCACAGTGTGGTGTTTGCTGCCGCGGTGCCGCCGTACCTGATGCACACGGCCGACAATCCCGAGGGCCCGCTCACACCTGACAAGGCGCAGCAGATGAAACAGGCGCTGCAGCTGGACCGTGGAGCCTTTTTCGACCAGTTCACCAGGGATTTCTACGGCGCCCACGGTGCGTTGCAGGTCTCCGAGTTGCAGCGCGAAGCAGCCATCGCCCTGTGTCATCAGTCGGCACCCCATGCGGCCTTGGCCTGCATGGATTCGTTTGGCACCACCGACTTCCGCGATGATCTGAAGCAGGTGACCGTGCCCACGCTGGTGATTCACGGCGCGGCAGACGCCATCGTGCCCATCGAAGGCTCGGGCCTGCGCACCCACCGTGCCGTACGCCACAGCAAGTTGGTCACTGTGAATGGCGCCCCGCACGGGCTGAACCTGTCGCATGCGCAGGCTTTCAACGAAGCGTTACTGACTTTCCTGCGCGGCTGAACCGCCGAGGCTGCAGCCAGACGCCAAGATGGCAGGCGCGGCAGCTCCGACCATCCCTGCGTCAATTTTTTTGTGGTGATCCCAATGACCAAGATCCGTACCGGCCAAGCACCCCCGCCGCTGACCCGTGTGCAGTTTCAGGCGCGCTTCAATGGCCGTTTCTACGACCCGGCTTTTGATGTCGAACGTGAGGCCATCACACGCTTGGAAGCCATCGCCTGGGATGCCCTGCAGCAGGGACGCAAGGCGCCCATCACAAAACCGGCGGGGCCAGGCTTTGCTGACCCCAGCTACCCGATTTCTGTGCAATGGCTGCAAACGCGCCAGCGCCTACAAGCAGCGCAAGAGCGCTGGGGCGACAGCGCAGCGCCTTCACGGGTGCTGCTCATCTGCGGCAGCGCGCGCAACGACGGCACCTGCCCGGGCGAGGTATCAAAGACCTGGCGGCTTACCGGGCTGGCACAGCACGTCGTCGAACAGGCTGGCATGCAGGCCGATGTACTGGACTTGAGCCTGGTCACGTCTGAGTACGGGCGCAACATCCACCCGTGCAAGGGCTGTGTATCGAGCGCCATGCCGCTGTGCCACTGGCCCTGCAGTTGTTACCCCAACCATGCACTGAACCAGGCCGACGACTGGATGGCTGAGATCTACGAACAATGGGTGGCTGCCCATGCGGTGATCATCCTGGCGCCGACCTACTGGTACCAGTCACCGAGCCCGCTCAAACTGATGATCGACCGCATGGTCGCTGCCGATGGTGGCAACCCCGACCCAAGCACCACCCACGGCAAACGCCTGGCCGAGGCCAAGCGCATTGAGGAACAGGGCTGGGACTACCCCAAACACGTGGCTGGCCGCGCCTACGGCGTGGTGGTGCACGGTGACGTGGCCGGCGTTGAGGCGCACCGGCGCAACCTCTGCGATTGGCTGGACTGGATGGGGCTGATCGACGCCGGTGCCGCCGCCAAATTGGACCGTTACATCGGCTACTACGGGCTTTACTGCAACAGCCATGAGGCGCTGGACGAGGACCAGGCGGTGCAGGAAGAAGCCCGCAACGTGGCGCACGCCGTGGTGCAGGCCGTCAAACAACTGCGCGCCGGTGCACTGCTGCAGCCTGACAGGATGACGACGCCACCACGCACGAAGTGAAGTTTGGTGCGCCCTGCGCTCAGCACCAGTTCAAACGTTAGGCCGGCACCTGCGGTGCTTGCCACTGTGGCAGGGCGGGTGCACGCACTGTAGCCAGCGCTTGGTACCCCGTTTCACAAATACGACCACAAATGAAATCGATGGATTTCTTCGTCAGGCTAGGCGCACACCCGCAGCCGCACTTGTTGTGCGGCAAGGGTGGGCAACGACGCCTGGCGGAGAAAGACGCGATTTCATGTGGCCGTATTTGTGAAGCGGGGTACTTAGGGCCGCAGCAGGCTGCCGAACTGGTCGGCGCGGAAGAGGGCAGTGCCATGCACGGCCTCTCAGGTTCTGTGCAACCACGCGAGACCGATGGGCAGCTACCGCAGCTGTTTACCGGTGGCCGCTAAGGACTCCAGCAAAAATAACTTGAACACTTGACTCGCTGGGCTTGGGCGCGCTGCGTCGCAAGCGAATCGCTTGTGTGGCAAAGTGGCGTGCACCACCCGGTGCAGCGTGACGGCCGGCCATGACGAGCGGTCGGCACCAGTGACGAAGGCAGCCGCACACCACCGTCAGGGCAGCCCGCACAAACAATGCGCTGCCAGTGCATAGGGCCGCTGCAGCGGGTTCGCTTGCGCCAGCCAGGCCAGGTCTTGAGCCAAGGCCTGCACGACAGGCAGCGGCAGGCCGGTGGCCAGCAGGCTGGCGTGCCAGGCGGCTGAAGCGGGTGGGGTGGTGTCCGTGCCGCCGTCCTGCGCAGCGCTGTGCTGCGCCATGCCCAGGCCCTGCAGCAGACGGTCCAGCTTGCCGGGTGCGGGTTCCAGATATTCAAAGCGGGTGTCCGCGGGCAGCTTGGCCAGCTTGATCGCTGCTGCCACGGCGTCGCCCTGGTTGCCCAGGCGGTCGACCAGGCCCTGGGCCAACGCATCCTTGCCGCTCCACACGCGGCCCTGCGCGCGTTCGTTGATTTTCTCTGTGGTGCTCTTGCGCGCGGTGGCCACCAGCGTGATGAAGTCGCGGTAAACCCCGTCCACCGCGCTTTGCATCAGCGCCACGAAGCGGCCGTCCAGCGGGCGGCGCGGGTCGCGCTGGCCCGCCAGCCAGGTGGTGGTGGCGCCTGCGGTGTTCACGCCCAGCTTGTCCAGCGCGCCAGCCGCCGACGGCAGCACA
>JANNMQ010000438.1:0-4678 GCA_031398045.1 Rubrivivax sp. | reverse complement strand
GCGCTTCAGCCATCGCGCGTGTGGTTTCGATGGTGTGTTCATGAGGGGATGCTGAACTACCGCGTTGAACCCCGTTAGGCATGGGCCTATAGGGCCAAGGTCTACGGGCGCAAGGTGAGGGGGTTTAAGGTCACCAGGGCACCCGTCTGGCGCCCCGGCCTTCGCTCAGCCGGGCTCTAACGCCTGACCTGAATGGGCGTGGCGCGGTCCACCGGCACGGCCGTCACGCTGTTCTGCGGCGAACCTTCGATCACCCGATCGGAGTAGGTCAGGTAGACCAGCGTGTTGCGCGGCGCGTCCACCATGCGCACCACACGCAGCTTCTTGAACACCAACGAAATGCGTTCGCTGTACATCTCGTCTTGCATCGGGATGGGTTTGGGAAAGCTGATGGCACCCGTCTGCCGGCAGGCAATCGAGGCTTCGGACTTGTCTTCTGCAAGGCCCAGCCCACCCTTGATGCCCCCAGTTCTGGCGCGCGACACGTAACAGGTGACGCCCCTGACGCCGGGGTCGTCGTAGGCCTCGACCACGATCTTGTGGTCAGGGCCGATCAGTTTAAAGACGGTGTCAACCTCGCCCACCAGTTGGGCATTGGCCAGGCAGGGCCACAACGCCAGCACCGCGGCGCGTTTGAAGTGCAGGTGTTTCATCAACAGGCTCCCGGGTGTTTGAGGGGGTTTGGAACTAAAAGCTGGACCCAGGCTGCTGCAAGAACTGCAGTTCTTCCGCGGTCGACTCTCGCCCGAGGATGCGGTTTCTGTGCGGGTAACGGCCAAAGCGATCGATGATGGCTTTGTGCTGAAGCGCGGCCTGGTAGTTGCCCGGCAGCGCCAGATGTCGAAACAAGCGCTCGGCGTGCAGGTGTACGGCGGCCGATTCGCTGTGCATGTAGGGCATGTACAAGAAGGCCCGCTGCTGGGGCGGCAAAGCTTGGTCTGCGCCTGCTTGCACGGCCTCTTGCGCCAGCGCCAGCGCCATGGGGTCGAGCGCAAATGACTGTGCAGTGCCCCGGTGCACGTTCCTGGAAAACTGGTCGAGCACGATGATTTCGGCCAGCCGGCCCTCGGGCTGCCGCCGCCACTCAAACAGTTCTGCGGCACCGGCGGCTTTCAGCGTGGCGCCAAAGCGATCTTTAATCTCTTGGTCCAGGCTGCTGTCCACGCGCCACCATTGTGCGGGTGTGAGTTCCTCAAACCAAAATCGCAGGATGGCGGTGTGCATGGGTGTCTCGTTGATGCCAGGTGGTTCAGTGCAAGCCGCAGTGTGCCTTGATTGCTCCCGCGTCGATCACCACCGCGCTGCACTGCATGGGGCCTGCCCGGTGTGTGCATCAATACGCAAGGTGCAGGAAACGCGTGAAGGACCTCTCACGCAGGCACAGGCTCGCTGCGCCGGGCCACCAGGCCGATCAACGCCGAGCGTCCGTTGTGGCCGCTGCCTTCGTTCACCGCTGCCTCGTATTCATGCAAGCTGACGATGTGCATGGCAGAAAAAGCCGTGCGCAACAGGTCTTCGGTGTACAGGTGCGACGCCACAGGGGGCCCGCCGGTGCGGTATTCCAACTGCTTCGGTGTGTAGCCCTGCAGCACCAGCACGCCACCCGGTTTCAGGCAGGCCACCATATGGGCAAACAAGCGCTCGCGCATCGCGGGCTCTGCAAACTGCACAAAGATTGCGGCCACGCCGTCGTAGGCCGCTGCCGGCCATGGGTAGTGGTCGCAGTCGGCCACGGTGTAGTTGACGGTCACCCCTTGTTCGACGGCCAGCCGCCGGGCTTTGGCCACGCCGATTTTGGCAATGTCAAAAGCGTCCACCTGCAGGCCTTGCCGCGCCAGCCAGACGCTATTGCGGCCCTCACCGTCGGCCACACACAGCACACGCTGCCCGGGTTTCCAGTGGTGGGCCTGTTCACGCAACCACTGGTTGGGCTCAGTGCCAAAGAGGTAGTCACGCTGGTCGAAGCGACGGTTCCAAGTGCCTGCGGGGTCGCTGAAAGGGGGTGTGGGTGCGGTGGTGGACATCGGTGGTGCTCAGTCGGGCGGCGCAGCAAGCGCAGGTGCAATTGCAGGTGCATGTGCATGTGCAGGAGCATGTGCATGTGCATGTGGCGCATGAGTCAAAAGATCGCACGGACCATGTAACCACGAGCATGCCCGTGCCGTGCACAAAGCCGGCTGCGCGGCGTTGACAGACCTGCTCACGCCTCGGCTCCCCACCGCGCCCGGTGCACCACCCAAGCCATGCACAGTCCATAAGCCACCATCCCCAGGCCGGCCAGCGCAAAAATGGTCCACATGGCAGCCTGCACCTGGGCCAGCATCCAGCCCCCTGCGGCCACCACCACCAGGCGCAAGGTGCCGGCCAACACCGGGCCCAGGGCCTGCCCCGCGCCCAACGATGAGAAGTACAGGCACAGGCCCATGCCGAACAAGCCGTAACCCGGGCCGGCCCAGTGAAAGTAAGTCGCTGCAGCGGCCTGTACGTCAGGGTCTTGTGTGAACAAGGATGTCCATACCGTCGGCCACAGCGCCAGCAACAGGCCCAGGCTGCCCAGCCCGACCAAGACCACCGCTGCGGCCACCCAGGCCACGCGCCGGGCACGCGCCACCTGGCCGGCGCCGATGGCCATGCCCACCAGCGGCACCGACGCCACACCGATGGCAAAAGCAATGGGCACCAACAAAAATTCCAGCCGCGTGCCAATGCCGTAGCCGGCCAGCGCAGCAGTACCCCAGCGCGCCACCAAGCCCGTCAGCACCAAGATCGTCAACACGGTTTGCAGTGGCGACAGGCAGGCCAGCGCGCCCACACGCAGGATGTCTGCCGCCAAGGTCCACTGCAAGGGAGTGCGGGCCACGGCCAGTTGCACACGCGTGTGGCGGCTTTTCAAGAACAGCAACAGCGCCAACGCGCCACCCAGGTTGGCCACCACCTGGCCCAGCGCCACACCGGCCATGCCGCCCCGTGGCAGCCCGAACCAGCCCAGGCCGCAGGCACCCGCCACCAGCACCTGCGTGGCCGCCACCACCAGCAGCGTGGCTGAGGGCACGCGCATATTGCCGCTGCCGCGCAGCACCGATGCACAGGTGTTCAGCAACCACATGCCCGCGGTGCCCCAAAAGGCCACGTTGGCATAGGCCACGGCTTGCTGCAGGGTGTCGTCCCGGCCCCCCAGCAGTGCATACAGCACAGGCCCGAAGGCCAGCATCAAAGCGCTGCAGACCACACCAGACACCGCACCAATGACCAACGCATGCACCGCCAACGCATTGGCTCGTGCCGCGTCACCCGCGCCCAGCGCGCGGCTGATGGCCGACGACACACCACTGCCCATGGCGCCCGCGGACAACATCTGCTGCAGCATCACGAAGGGAAAGACCAGCGCCATGCCGGCCAGCGCAGGGGCACCCAGGCTGCCCACAAAACCGGTTTCGGCCATGGCGGCCAGCGCGGTGGCCAGCATGGCAGCCATGTTGGGCAGCGCAAAGCGCAGCAACGTGGGCAGGATGGGCCCGTTCAGCAGCCGCTGCTGCTGGGCCGATGCGGCGGTGTTCAAGCCAGGCGTTCAGCCGTGAACTACGCGGCGTAGCCCGGATTTTCGCGGTCCAGTTTGCGCAGCAGTGCCGGCCATGCCAGGTTGGCGCCTTGGCCGGCGGTGGCAGCTTTGGAGACATGGGCATTGGCGGCCAAAGGGCCGGCGCCGATGAGGTTGAGGTCAGCGCCACCGGATTGCGCGTCAATCTGGATGCGGCAGGTGCTTTCGAAAAAATACATGTTCAGGAAAGCCTCGGCAATGCTGCGGCCCACGGTCAGCAGGCCGTGGTTGCGCAGCACCAGGAAGTTCGCGCGCCCCAGGCTGGCCTGCAAGCGGGGTTTTTCGTCAGGGTTGAGTGCGATGCCTTCGTAGTCGTGATAACGCAGTGAATTCAGCACCAGCGTGGACTGTTGGCTCAGCGGCAGCACGCCTGCTTTTTGAGCGCTGACGGCCACGCCCGCGCGGCTGTGGGTGTGCAGCACACAGGCGGCGTCGTCGCGTACCGCATGGATGCAACTGTGTATGGTGAAGCCCGCCGGGTTGACGGGGAAGGGCGACTCGCGCAGCTTGTTGCAGTCCTGGTCCACCAGCACCAGGCTGGACGCTGTGATTTCGTCAAACATCAGACCGTAGGGGTTGATCAGGAAGTGGTGGCCAGGCCCGGGGACGCGGGCCGAGATGTGGGTGAACACCAGGTCGCTCCAGCCATAAGCGGCCACCAGGCGGTAGGCCGCAGCCAGGTCCACACGCAGCTGCCATTCTTCGGCGCTGACAACTTCTTTCAGTGACGGGATCATCATGGAAGGTCTCCGGTTGGCATGGTTTTGCTTTTGCAGGTCTGCTCGGGTGCAGGCCCATGGTTTGCCTGGCGTGTTTGCTCGTCAAAAGTAGCGCCCACCAGCTTGCTGCCGTCCGGTGTGATGGGCTGCTGCCCTGACACAACCTTCAGGCCCCCTACAACCGCAGCATGGCTGTAGTGGCCACCCGGCGGCGCCATGGTGGGGGGCGACAGAATGCAAACAAGGGTGTTCATAGGCCTGAATGATGGCGCCAAGCGGGTGCCGCGCGCTGCACGTGTTTTCGCGCACGACGGCCATGTGACCATTCGAAGCGAAAACTACGCTGGCTACCGCACAAAAA
>JANNMQ010000455.1:0-3863 GCA_031398045.1 Rubrivivax sp. | reverse complement strand
CCACCACCGCCGCCGCCAACAGCATCACCGGCAGCAGCGGGCGCGCCATCGGCAACGTCACCGGCACCAGCACCCGCGCCGCGGTGCAGGGCAACAGCATCAACGGCAACAGCGGCATCGGCATCGACCTGGGGCGCAACGGTGTGACGGCCAACGACGGCACCACCAACGCGGCACAGGCCAACAACGGCATCGACCACCCGGTGCTGACCGCCGCCGGCGTGGCCGGCGACGGCCTCAGCCTTACCGTGCTGGGTTACATCGGCACGGGTACCGGGCAAGCGGCTTTTGCCGGCGCACGGGTGGAACTGTTCAAGGCCGCACCCGACGCCAGCGGTTACGGCCAGGGCCAGGTCTACCTGGGCTTCTTGACGGCCGACGGCAACGGGCGATTCAGCGGCACCGTGGCCGTCACCTTCGGCAGCGTGGTGGTGGGCGACGCCATCACCGCCACGGCCAGCGACGCGGCAGGCAACACCAGCGAATTTGGCCCCAACTTCACCAGCACCACCCTCAGCGGGCTGGCGCCGGCTTCTTTCAACGCCTTCGAGACCGACACCGGGGCCGGCGCACTGACGGGTGTGATCCGCAGCAAGGTGGCGGGCACCGCCGCCACGCTGGCTTTTCTGGCCTTGGACTCTGCCGGCACCGCACCCCACGCCGGCTTCACGGGCAGCGTGCAGCTGAACTGGCTGGACGCCCGCGACGACAGTGGCGCCATCACGGGCAGCTGCCGCGCCAGCTGGCTGGGCCTGGGCGCCGCCGGCACCGCCACCTTCAGCAACAACAACCGCGTCGACGTGGCCGTCACACCGCCAGCCACCGCCACCAAAGCCATGCGCCTGCAGATGACCTATGTGGGCCCCGGCGGCACCGTGGTGGCCTGCAGCAACGACGCTTTTGCTGCCCTGCCATCGCAGCTGGCCTGGCTGGCGGCCAGCGACGCCGACAGCGCCACCGCCGGCACCACGCGCACGCTGGACAACGTGGCCACCACCGGTGGTGTGGTGCACCAGGCCGGCCGCCCCTTTACGCTGCGCGCGCAGGCTTTGACCAGCACCGGCGTGTTGATGACGGCCTACGACGGCACGCCCGCACTGGCCATCAGCAGCTGCGTGCTGCCCGCTGCCTGCACGGCCGGCACGCTGGGTGGCGGCAGCGTGACGGCCAGCGCCGGCCTGTACACCCACAACACCGTCACCTATTCAGAGGTGGGCGCCGTGGCGCTGGCACTGAGCGACACCAGCTACGCCAACGTCGACAGCGGCGACACCGCGCTGGGCCTGCGCACCATCACCAGCAGCGCGTTGTCGGTGGGCCGTTTTGTGCCCGACAGCTTTGGCGTCACGGTCAGCACCTCTGGTGTGTTGGCCACCGCCAACGCCAGTTGCCTGGCCCCCGGCACCGGCGCCACTTTCCTGGGCCAGGGTTTTGGCTGGGCCACGGCGCCGCAGGTGACGGTGACGGCGCGCAACGCCGCTGGCGCCACCACGCTGCTGTGGACCGGCAGCCTGATGAAATTGGCCCCTGGCGCCGGCCTGGTGCCCAGCCTGGCCGTGGCCAGCGCCGGTGCGGCCACGCTGGCCGCTTCCTACGCCGCCAGCACCGTGCAAGACCTGGGCGCTGGCCAGGCACGCCTGCAGGCTGGTGCCCTGGACCGCTTTGTGCTGGACACCCCGGCCAGCGCACCACAGGCCAGCACCGCACCCACCTGGCAGTGGCAACTGGCCGTCACCGACAGCAGCGAAGCCGGCACCGCCGGCAACCCGCAACCCGGCGCCACGGCCACCCAGGCCAGCGTGCTGTTCAACCAAGGTGGACTGTTCCACAGCGGCCGCCTGGCGTTGGCCACTGCGCATGGTGATTCGCGCAGCGGCGTGCGCATGCTGATGCAGCTGCAGCGCTACACCGCCGCTGGCTGGGTGTTGATGACCGAAGACCGCGGCTGCGTGACGGTGCAGCGAGGGCATCTGGAGGCTGGCACACCCAGCGGCGTGTTTGTGGGCGCCGGTGTCTGTGCCGCACCGTTGACGGCCAGCGCCACCACAGCGGGTGGCCGCGCCTGGCTGGCGCTGCCGGCCACGCCCGGCGGGGCCCCAGGCCGGCTGGTGCTGCGGGTGGCCGGCACCGCAGCGGCGGGCGACGCCTGCAGCCCGGCAGGTGCTGTGCAGGCAGTGACCAGCCTGGGCCTGCCCTGGTTGACTGGCGGCACCAGCGGCGCCGGCCCGCAGGCCACGGCCACCTGGGGCCGTCCACAACGCGACATGGTGCTGCGGCGCGAGATCTGGTAGCCCAGCTGGCGCCCTCTACCCGCCAGACAGCGGGCGCAAAAACCGCACCCCCGCCTGCTGACTGGGCCAGAACTGGCCATTAAGCGGCCCTGTTTTCCGGCTCATCGGCGCCAGGGTGCCCGCCACCATACGCCGTATGCAGTCTGCCCACGTTCTGCGCGTCTTGCGTCGTCTGGCGTTACCCCGCTGGGCGCAGCCGTGGCGCGCGCGCAGAAGCCGACGGCCACCGGGACTGGGGGCCGACAGCGCTGTGGAGGGCAATGCCACCGTGGTAGCGGTGATGGTGGGCGACACCTGCCGCGCCGTGCGGCTGGAAAGGCGCGCAGGCCAGGCCCGCTTGCACCTGGCCCAGGCCGGCAGCGGCGGCCGCGAGCAGCTGCGCCAGTGGAAGTCGGAAGGCTGGTTCGACGACGCCCAGGTGGTGCTGGTGTTGGGCAGTGAAGACCGCCACTTCCTGACCCTGGACCGCCCCGAGCTGCCACCCGAAGAACTGGCGCTGGCTGCCCGCTACCCGCTGGCCGAGGCGCTGGAAGCCGATGCCGAAACCCTGCTGGCCACGGCCACGCCGATGCCGCTGACCAACGACGCGCTGCGCCCGCAGATGCTGGCCGTGGCCGCCCACCTAGGCCCCGTGCGGGAACAGCTGGCCCAGCTGTCGGCCGCTGGTGTGCGGGTGCGCCACATCGACATTGCCGACAGCGCGCTGCGCGGCATGGTCATGCTGCAAGGGGTGGCCGAAGAAGGCTGCGTGGCGCTGGCTTTTGTGGGCGCCGACATCTGCATCGGCCTCATCTGGCAGCACCAGTTTTGCGCCCTGCGCGCACTGGCGCTGCCACCGCGCACACCCCGCGATGAAGCCGAATTTGAAGAACAACTGGCGCTGCACATCCAGCGCACCGCCGACCACTTTGAACGCCAGGCCACACGGCTGGCGGTGCGCTCGGTGCTGGCCAGCATGCCGGCGCTGGAAGACGACGCGCGCCGCAACGTGCTGTCGGCGCTGCCGCTGTCGGCACGCACCTTCGAACTGGACGAGGCCTTGTCGGTGGACGACGCCGCCGCACGGGCCTGCCAAGGCAACAACGACCTGACCGCCCTGGTGGGGGTGGCGGCGGCGCGCCTGCTGGAACCGCTGGCCGAACAAGCCGCCACGCGCGCGCAGGCCCAGGAAGAAGCCGACCGCGAAGCACAACGGGCCGAGGGCTACGAACCGCTGGGGCTGACACCGCTGCCCGCCACGGTTCCTGCGCAGGGTGGCACCGGTGCCGCATCCACACCGGCCGCGCTGTCGCAAAGCGCCATCGAACAGGCGGCGCTGGCCAGCCGTGGCGGTGCCGGCTTGGGCCACAGCAATGGCGACGGCAACAACTCTGTGCCTCCATCGGGCCCGGCACAGCCCGCCAATGCCGCCGACATGGAACTGGAAGACCGGTCGTGATCGAACTCTTCGACGCCGCGCGGCTGACCATCAAACGCGCCCGCACGCTGGCCGTGGCGGGCGGCACCTTGCTGTTGACGGCCAGCGTGATGGCCACCTACACCGGCTATTTGCAGTTCCAGCTGCGCAGCACA
>JANNMQ010000443.1:0-1779 GCA_031398045.1 Rubrivivax sp. | reverse complement strand
GACCGCGGCCGCGCCAGTGAAGGGGTGCAGGCCCGCAAGAGCCTGCAGCAGGCAGAGCTGTCGCACACGCAGGCGCAGTCGCAGGTCAAACAGGTGGAGGTGCGGCTGCGGCGGCTGGTGGGCGACGTGCTGCCTGCGCCGAACGGCCTGTCCACCGCGCTGCTGGAAGTGCCCAATCTGCTGGCATTGCAAGATGACGTGGAACGCAGCAGCGAGGTGGCCGCGCTGACGGCGCAGGCCAAAGCCATGGAGCGCTACATGCAAGCGCTGGCCGCCACCACCAAGCCACAAGTCAGCTGGAACTTCAGCGGTGCGCAGGCCGCCGGTGCAGGTGGCAAGGCCGGCAACACACGCAGCAACAACTATGCGCTGGGGGTGGCGGTGAACATCCCGCTTATCACGCCCACGGCAATGCCCGCCACCGCAGCGGCCCAGAAGCGCGCCCGTGCGGCTGATCTGCAGCGTGCCGAGGCCATCGAGGCGCGCCGCTTCCGCGCTGCCGAGGTACACGAACAGGCCGTATCCACCTTTGACCGCGCACGCCGCGTGGGCGCCGTGCTGCGCGACAGCGAACAGGTGCGCAACTTCACGCTGCAGCAGTGGCAGCAACTGGGCAAGCGCAGCCTGTTTGATGTGATGGGCGCCGAGAGCGACCATTTCAACCTGCGCATCAGTTACGTCAACGCATTGCACGACGGCCAGCAACTCAACGCCAACCTGTTGAGCCTGGGCCGTGGTGTCACCGAATGGCTCAAATGAACACACCGCAATCCATCGCTGCAGACAGCGCCGCGCCGGCAACCCTGGCGCCGATGAAACAGACCCCGGCACATGCCGTGGTGAACCACGACCTGCTGGCCTTGATGCCCACCAGCGCGCGCCGCGTGGTTGAAGTGGGCTGCATGCACGGTGCGCTGGCGCGGGCTTACCGCGAACGCAACCCCGGTGTGCATTACACCGGTATCGACATCGATGCCGATTACGCACGCGTCGCGCGGCAGGCCTGCGACGTGGCGCTGGATGGCGACATCGAGCACTTTACGCAACCGGCTTTCAAGGCGCTGTTCCCAAGCGACTGCTGGGTTTTCGGCGACTGCCTGGAACACCTGCGCGACCCCTGGCGGCTGCTGCGCCGCATACGCGAAAACATTGCCGCCGACGGCTGCCTGGTCACCTGCGTTCCCAATGCCCAGCACTGGAGCGTGCAGATGCGCCTGGCCACGGGCCTGTTCAGGTATGAAGACTCGGGTCTGCTCGACCGCACACACATCCGCTGGTTCACGCGCGTGACGATGATTGAAATGTTTGTACAGAACGGCTGGCGCATCGAAAGCGGCGTGGCGCGGCGCTTGCCGCAGCAGGCCCCGGTGGCTTTGCTGCAGGGTGTGGCGGCCGTTGCCAAAGCCGGCGGTGCTGATGTGGCGCAGGCATTGGAGGACGCGGAGGTGTTTCAGTATTTGTTCAAGGTGGTGCCGGTTTAGCGTTGCCGGAAGGTTCGGGTTTCGGGTTTCGGCGCTGGCGGCGATAGGCCGCTGGGCCACGTCGGTGGCGGGATCGCGCTGCTGGGGTGGGCTGCTCCGCTCATGTCATCCTTTGACAGCCTGCGGCTGTCAAATTCCTTCTTTACTTCGCTACGCAGCCCACCCCAGCACCGCGATCCAGCACTGACAGTGGCGCGCCACCAGTTGCTGAGGCCACTGGTGCGGCGGATTCATCCTCTTCCTCCGCCACCACTGCTTGCAGCCGCGGGCGGCGGGTGCCTGGCGTAGCGAAGTAAAG
>JANNMQ010000436.1:0-2933 GCA_031398045.1 Rubrivivax sp. | reverse complement strand
AGTCGTAGATCTGGAAAGCCACCCTCGAGTGGTACAGCAGCGCGATGGCGTGCGGGTCCAGGGTCTGCGGGTCAAAGGCCGAAGCCACACGCAACACGCTGGCGGGCCGCGCGGCGGGCCGGGGTTGCGCCGGTTCCTGCGCCTGTGCCTGGGCTTGTATCGATGCCGGCAAGCCCAGGGTCAGCGCCGCCAGCACGGCCACGGTGCGGGCTGCCGATGCAAACGCAGCACCCGCAGCACGCCCATGCAGTCGTTGTGTCCCGTGCAAGGGTGTGCACCAGGGTGCAAGAGGGGCCCGTTGGGCTGCAATGGACACGGCAAGTCAGTGAAGTTTGGTCGCTTGGCATTGTGCCCAGTACAAGGCTGCACCAGCCTGACAAAGCCTACGTGAAAACACCACACGCAGGGCCTGGTCTGCCTGCCTGTGAGCTGGCAGCGCTGGGCCCGCTGGCCCGACGCGGCGGCTATTCGCCGTCTTCGCCGTCGGGCTCGTCGTCGTCGCGCGCTTTGTCCACGCGTTGCTGCAGCCGCAGGGCCAGGGGTTGCAGCTGTTGCACCAGGTTGGCTGAAGGATCCGCACGTGTGGCATCCAGCAGCGGCAGTGGCAGCGTGCTCATGTAGGCCGGTGCACTCAGGCGGTCGGTGCTGCGGTGTGTGAAGGCCAGACTGATGGCACCACCCACCACGGTGGCGGCTAGCAAGGCAGCGGCTGCACGTTGCGGCTGGTGGGGCATCAACAGCGCCAGGTGGCGGTACACCACCCAGGCCATCATCAGCACACGCAGCACCGGCGTCAGCCGCCACAACAGCGGCCAGCCCAGGGATGCGGCAAGCACTGGCAGCAGCGCGTCCACCAGCTCAATCATCAACAGGCCGGGCAGTGCGATGTGCAGGTGCGCCAGAAACTCGAAGCGGTGCTGAAACAGCTTGGACAGCAGGGCCCAGGTGGCGCACCAGGCGCCCACGGCGGCAGGCAGGCCCACCAAGGCCGGCAGCCAGGCGGTGAAATCGGCGCCCGGGTCCAGGCTCAAACCATGCTGAACCACCAAAGCCAGCATCAGCAACACGGCGGCCAGCCACAGCCGGGCGCCGGGCTGCACGGCCCCCCACAGCCCATGGGCACCCGCGGCCTGCACGCCGCGCAGCAGGTGCGCGGGCAGCGGCTGTTCGGGCGCCAAAGTTTCACCGCGCAGGCGCAGCAGCAGCTTGGTGTGGCCCAGTTGCAGCGTGCTGGGTTGGGTGGTCAACACACGCGCGGTGCCAGCGGCCAGGTGGCGGCCGTCCAGCCAGGCACCGTTGACGGTGGGGCCCACGGTCAGCACCAACTGGCCTTCGGCGTTCGGCGCCAGCGTGGCGTGCTGCGCGGCCACGCTGGTGTCGTCCAGCACCAACTGCTGGTCCAGCGCGCGGCCGATGTTCAGCGGCCAGTGGTGCACGTCCACGCTGCGCAGCGCGCGACCGTCGCGGTCCAGCTGCGTGATCAACGCAAGGCGGTCTTCGGGGCGGTCCATGCAAAGCCGTTCAGGTAATGTTGGGCCAGCTGCTGCGCGCTGGCCAGGCTGACACCGTGGGCGTCAAAGCGGCCCTGCACGCCGCTGGTGTTTTGGTCCAGCGTGGCCACCAGCACCGCCACGTCGTGCAGGCCCGGCAGCTTTTTGTAGGCGCGCAGGCAGATCACGGCTTTCAGTGGCAATGCCTTTGCGCCGGCCGGGGTTGCAGCGCCGTTGGCCGTGCCGGCTGCCACGGTGTGTTCCACACACTGTGCGGCCGTGCGCTGGCGGTCGTCCACGCCCATGAATTCATTCGCAAAGCTGGCGCTGTAGCGGTCGGCAAAACGCAGGCTGCCCAGCCGACTGCCGTCATAAGCCTCATGGCGCACAGTGATGTAGCCGCTGAGCAGCGCACCGCTGACAAAGATGCGGCTGTCCATCGCGCAGTCGCTGCGTTCGAACTGCAAACCGCGTGCGGCCTGCGGCGAGCCTCGGCCCCAGCAGCGCATGAACTGCTCTTGTGGCACCGGTATGCGGTAGTGCGGGTGGCCGGCTTCGCGCCACGGCAGGCTGATGAAACGCTGGGTCAGATGGGTTTGGTGCTGCAGCAATTGGCGCGAGATTTCGGCCCAGGCTGGTGTGGTGATGGGTTTGGCCTGCGCGCCGCGCGCCATCAGCGCCCGCACCGGTGCAGCGGGCACCAGAAAGCTGACCTGTTCACCGTCGCGCCGCGCAGCCACGTTGACGCCGATCAGCCGGCCCTGTTCGTCCAGCGCCGGGCCACCGCTCATGCCCGAACTGAGTGAACCGCCAAAAAACAGGGTCTCCAGAAAGCTACGTTCCACTGGGCCGTTGTAGGTGCCTTCGGCGACGGCAAAACCCACGTCCAGCGGGTTGCCCAAAGAAAAGATGCGGGCGCCGCGCGGCAGTGCTTCATCGGCAGGGCGCAGCGGCACGGCGCCACGCCCGGCCAGCGGTGCGGGGTCGGCCAGGCGCAGCAGTGCCAGGTCGTGCACCACGTCAAAAGCCAGCAGCTGCAGCGCACCTTGTTTGCCGTCCACACTGGCATACACCAGCCGGTGGCGCGCAGGCTGCAACGCGTATTGGCTGACCACGTGGTAGTTGGTGACCAGCAAGCCGGTGCCATCGACCAGGAAACCCGAGCCCACCGACGACTGGCTGTCTTGTGTTTTCAGCAAGGTGCGCACCTGCAGCAGCAACGGGCGCGTGTTTTCGTAGATGCGCTGGCCAGTGCCAGTGACGGGGGGTGCAGGGCCTGAAGCAGAGCTTGCTGCAGGGCCTGGTGCGAGCCCGGGTGCGAGGCTGGGTGCACCGCCAGCGGGTGATGCGGGGTCGCGGGAAGCCGGGCCCGCCGCTGCACCGGGTGCGATGCCCAGCGCAGAGGCACCTGGCTCGGTACGCCCCGGCGTCGTGGCTGTTGTG
>JANNMQ010000357.1:0-6460 GCA_031398045.1 Rubrivivax sp. | reverse complement strand
TGCCTGGCCACGCTGCACGCCAACAGCTCCAACCAGGCGCTGGACCGCATCATCAACTTTTTCCCCGAAGAACGCCGCGCGCAGCTGCTGATGGACCTGTCGCTCAATTTGAAAGCCCTGGTCAGCCAGCGCCTGATGCCGCGCGAACAGGGCCGGGGCCGGGTGGCGGCGATTGAGATCATGCTGAATACACCGCTGGTCAGCGACATGATCTTCAAGGGCGAAGTTTCGGACATCAAAGAGTTGATGAAACGCAGCCGAGAACTGGGCATGCAGACCTTCGACCAGGCGCTGTTTGATCTTTACGAAGCCCACCACATCACCTACGAAGACGCACTGCGCAACGCCGACAGCGTGAACGACCTGCGGCTGCAGATCAAGCTGAACAGCAAACGCTCGCGCAACACCGACCTGGCGGCGGGCACTGAACACATGAAAGTGCTGTGAAGCCGGTGTGGTGATGTTGATGCTGTGACACTGGTGTGGTGACAGGCCGGGTGGGGCCGGGCCTTTACCATCTGCGCCCATGAACACCCCCACCCGCACTTACGAAGCCGTTCCCCCACAACACGTGGCCTTTCTGGGCCTGGGCGTGATGGGCCACCCGATGGCCGGCCACCTGGCCCGTGCCGGGCACCGCGTGACGGTTTACAACCGCACCGCCAGCAAGGCCGCAGCCTGGGTGCAGAGCCATGCAACGCCGGGCGTAACAGCCACAACCGCCGCCACGCCGCGAGAAGCGGCCGCCGGCGCCGACATCGTGTTTGCTTGCGTCGGCAACGACACCGACCTGCTCGAAGTGACCACCGGCGATCAAGGCGCCTTTGCCGGCATGAAACCCGGTGCGGTGTTTGTGGACCACACCACGGCGTCGGCCGAAGGGGCCCGCCAGCTGCACGCTGCAGCGCGCGCAGCCGGCTTGCACTTCATCGATGCACCCGTCTCTGGCGGTCAGGCGGGCGCCGTGAACGGCGCGCTAACGGTGATGTGTGGAGGGGATGCCGAGCCCTTTGACCGCATCAAACCCGTGGCCATGGCCTTTGCCAAGGCCGTCACACGGGTTGGCGACAGTGGTTCCGGCCAGCTGGCCAAGATGGTGAACCAGGTGTGCATCGCAGGGCTGGTGCAGGGCCTGGCCGAAGCGCTGGCCTTTGGGCAACGGGCCGGGCTTGACATGCTGCTGGTGTTGGATGTGATCGGCAAAGGCGCGGCGCAAAGCTGGCAGATGGACCACCGCGGCAAGACCATGTTGCAAGGCCAGTTTGACTTTGGTTTTGCGGTGGACTGGATGCGCAAAGACCTGGGCCTGGTGCTGGAAGAAGCGCGCCGCAATGGTGCGCAGCTGCCGGTGACGGCGCTGGTGGACCAGTTTTATGCCGAGGTGCAAGCGCTGGGCGGGAAACGCTGGGACACGTCCAGCCTGATGGCTCGGCTGCGCCCTGGCAGCAACCCGGCTGCTTGACCATGGCCACAGACCTCATCGCTTTCATCGGCGGCGGCAACATGGCGTCGGCGCTGATTGGCGGCCTGGTGCGCAGCGGCTGCACGCCGGCAGACATCGTCGTTGTTGAACCTTTTGAAGCGCAGCGCAGCAAGCTGTTGCAGGCTTTTGGCGTGCAGGCACAGGCCGAAGCCAACCAGCGCCTGTTGCAGGCCGGCACGGTGGTGTGGGCAGTGAAGCCGCAGTTGTTTGACGAGGCCGCCGCACCCTGCAAAGCCCACATTGGCAGCGCGCTGCAGGTCAGTGTGATGGCCGGCATCCGCAGCAGCAGCATCGTTGCGGCCAGCGGCACTGAACAGGTGGTGCGCACCATGCCCAACACGCCCGCGCTCATCGGCCAGGGCATCGCCGGCTTGTATGCGCGGCCGGCAGTGGGCGAAGCGGCCCGCCAGCGTGTGCAGGCGCTGTTTGCGCCCACCGGCCAGACGCTCTGGGTGGCGCAGGAAGCCGACCTGGACGCGGTGACGGCGCTGTCCGGGTCGGGCCCGGCCTATGTGTTTTATTTTCTCGAAGCCATGGTGCAGGCCGCGACCGAGATGGGCTTGTCGCCCGAACAGGGCCGGCTGCTGGCGCAAAGCACGTTTGCCGGTGCGGCGGCGCTGGCGCAGCAAAGCCCACTGTCGCCCACCACGCTGCGCGAGCAGGTTACGTCCAAGGGTGGCACCACCCATGCTGCCCTCACGTCGCTGGACCTCAGTGGTGTGAAAGCCGCTTTTGTAAAAGCGCTGCACGCCGCGCGCCACCGGGCTGCCGAACTCGGCAGGGCTTGAGCTTGTCGCAGGGTTGGGGGCCCTGGGGTGCCCCCTATACTGGTTCACAACGCTTGGTGCCGCGCAACGCCCTCCATGCCCCCTGACAACCCCACTTTTGTTGGCCGCTCGCTGGGGCGCTACCAACTCTTGCGCGAACTGGGCCGGGGCGCGATGGGTGTGGTGTACGAGGGCCTTGACACAAGGCTGGCGCGCACGGTGGCCATCAAGACGGTGCAGCGCAGCTTGTTGTCCGATGACGCAATAGCCGCCGACTATGCGGCGCGCTTTGAACGCGAAGCGCAGGCCGCAGCCCGGCTGCATCACCCGCACATCGTGGCGCTGTTCGACTTTGGCGAACAGGACGGTGTGTCCTACATCGTGATGGAATTCATCCGTGGCCGTGAACTGGCGCAGGCCTTTCGGGAAGGCGAACGCTTCACGCTGCCGCAGGTGCAGCGGCTGATGACGGAACTGCTGGACGCACTGGGTGCGGCGCACGCGCACGGCATCGTGCACCGCGACGTGAAGCCGGCCAATGTGTTGCTGGACGAACAGGGCCACGTCAAGCTGGCCGACTTTGGCGTCGCGCGGGTGGTGGACGCCAACCAGGACCGCACGCTGCCGGGCACCCTGGTGGGCACACCCAGCGCGATGGCGCCGGAGCAGATACTGGGTTTGGCGGTGGGTTCACGCACCGACATTTTCTCTGCGGGCTTGATTGCCTACCAGCTGTTGACCGGCCAGCGGCCTTTCACCGGCAGTGGGCCTTACGGTGTTCAGCGCGCCATCGTGCAGGACGAAGCTGCGCCGCCGACGTCGTTGAACGCCGCCCTGCCGGCGGCAGTGGACGCCGTGATGGCACAAGCGCTGGCCAAAAAACCAGAGCACCGTTACGCATCGGCTGAGGCTTTTGCAGCCGCACTGCGCCAGGCGCTTGCCGTGCCGCTGCTGCCCGCTGCTGCCGCAACACCCGTTGTGCAAACCGGGCATGGCGTTGACCGTGCCCCGGCGGTGGACCTGAACCTCGACGACGTGGCACCGCCGGCCACCGCGCCAGGCCCGGGACCGAGGCCGGGGTTGAGGCTGATCGGGCTTGCCGTGGCTGCCGCAACGGTGCTGCTGGCAGGTGTTTGGGCTTTGTGGCCCCAGCAAACCGTGCACTCGCCCCCAGCGGCAGCCCACACAGCCCCCGTGCTGCCTCCGGCCCCCGTGGCACAGGCCGTGCAGCCCGGTGCTGCCCCTACAGCTGCAGCAATGCCAACGCCAACGCCAACGCCAACGCCGGCACCGACGCCGACACCGCTGTCAGCAGTGGCTCCCGCTGCAGCCACACCGCGGACAACCGTCACCAAAACCCGGCCGCCCACCGACCCGCGCTGCGCCGACCTGCTGGCCCGCATCCAGTTGGGCGACAACCTCAGCCCCGAGCAGACGACGTTGTTTCACACCCGCTGCGCGCGGTGATCGGGCCCCCCCGTGTACAGACTGGTCTTTGGGCCGGCGTGCGCATAACCTCAGTCGTTGCAACAGCCGCACCCGGCAACAAGATTGGAAACCCCATGACCCCCACCCACTGCACATGGCCCCCAAACCCTGGGCAGCAACGCGCTGTACCCTGCGCTGCAACGCAGGCGGTACGGGCCGTGCTGGCTCTGGGCACCGCCAGCGTGGCGCTGCTGTTGGCTGCCTGTGGCGCGGCGCCGGGCGTGGCCAAGGCGCCAGCCCCTGCAGCTGCGGTGGCAGCCCCTGCCACGGCCCAGTCGGCACCAGCCCGCGCCGCGCCAGATCCAGCGCCCGTGGTTGCCACAGCAGCACCAGCGCCCGCAGCACCGCCGCCGGTGCAGACCTTTGACGATGCCGTGATGGCCGCGGCCACGGCGCTGCTGGGGCGGGCCCAGTTGCCACCCGACACCACGTTTGACCTCGTCATCGACCCGCTGATCGACGGCGTCACCGGCCAGCAGTCGCAAGCCACGCGCGCCATGGGCACGCGCATCGTGAAGATCATCAAGGAAGGCTACCCGCGTTATGTGGTGCAGCCTTTCAACACCGACAACGTCAAACGCGGGCCGTTATTGCTGGTGGGCACCTTCACGGGCGTGAACAGCGAACGCAAGACCGAAGGCCGACGTGAAGCCTTTCGCATCTGCCTGGCGCTGGCCGACCTGAAAACCGGCAAGCTGGTGGGCAAGGGCCTGGCCTTTGCGCGCGCTGAAGGGGTGGACATCACGCCACAGGGCGCCGACCGTGACGCCCCGGCCTGGGTGGAAGACGAAGCCACGCTGGGATACATCCGCACCTGCCAGGGCACGCGCGCCGGCGACGCCATACACCCGGCCTACATCGACCGTGTGCTCACATCGGCCAAGTTGGCCGAAGCCAATGACGCCTACGGTGCCGGCAAAATTGCACTGGCGCGCAGGCTGTACACCGAAGCGCTGGCGGGCACGGGCGGTGACCAGGCGCGCACGCACACCGGTCTGTATCTGACCAACTGGCGCTTGGGCGACCGCAAGGCCGCTGCCGAGTCGTTCGGGCGGCTGGTGGACCAGGGGCTGGACACCAAGCGTCTGGGCACCAAGTTTTTGTTCCGCCCGGGCACCGCGGCGCTGTGGACCGACCCGAAAGCTGCAAATTCGGCCGGTGCATCGGCCTACCCGATGTGGCTGCAAGAAATTGCGCAGCGCGGCGCCCGCCGGTCCAGCTGCCTGGAACTGGTGGGCCACACCAGCGCCAGCGGGCCTGAGCCGGTGAACGAACGGCTGTCGCTGCTGCGCGCCGAGGCACTGAAAAAAGAGATAACGCGGCGGGCTCCGACGCTGGACAAACGCATGATCGCCAGCGGGGCGGGGTCGCGGCAGACCATGATCGGCACCGGCCGCGACGATGCCAGCGACGTGCTGGACCGCCGTGTCGAATTCAAGGTGGTGGGCTGCTGAGGTCTGCGGACAGGGTGCTGCCGCGCAAATACGGCTGGCGCAGCCGGCGCCACACCTTCAGCGCGTCCACCGTGGCCGCCACGTCGTGCACGCGCAGCACATGAGCGCCGTTTTCTGCCGCGGCCAGCGCCGCAGCGATGCTGGCCGCCATGCGCTGCTGCGGTGGTTTGCCACCCGTCAGCACACCCAGCATGCTCTTGCGCGACAAACCCACCAACAAGGGCTGGCCCAGGGCCAACAGCAGCCGCTGTTCGGCCAGCAGCTGGCAGTTCTGGTCCAGCGTTTTGCCAAAGCCATAACCCGGGTCCAGTGCCACACGGTCGCGGGCCACGCCGGCTTGCAGCACACGCTGCAATTGTTCGGCCAGGAAGGCCAGCACCTGCTGCGTTACGTCGTCATACACCGCCAGTGACTGCATGGTGGCCGGTGTGCCCACCCGGTGCATCAGGCACAGCCCGGCGCTGGGGTGGGCGGCACAGGCCTGTAGGGCGCCGCTTGCACGCAGTGCGTTCACGTCGTTGATGATGTCGGCACCAGCGTCCAGCACGGCGCGCATGACTTCGGCCTTGCTGGTGTCCACCGACACCGGCACACCCAAGGTCAAGGCAGCGCGCACCACCGGCAGCACACGCCGCAATTCTTCAGCCGCAGGCACCGGCTGCGCGCCAGGGCGTGTGGACTCACCGCCGATGTCCAGCAGCTGCGCGCCCTCAGCCACCAGCTGTTCGCAGCGTTGCAGCGCGGCATGGGCGTCCAGGCCTGCGCCGCCTTCTGAAAACGAGTCGGGCGTGACGTTGACGATGCCCATCACCAGCGCCTCGGGCAAGGCCAGGCGAAAGCGGCCGGCCTGCCAATGCAAGGCCGCGGGGCTGGTTGAAACTGGGCTGGCGTTGCCTGAAGCGGGTGTGGCTACCATGCACAAACTGTAGCTGCACCGAGATGAACCAAACCCCTGCCACTGCGGTTGATGCCTACATCGGCCTGGGTGCCAACCTGGGCGATGCTGCAGCCACGGTGCGTGCGGCGGCACAGGCCATCGGCAGCCTGCCAGACACGCGGCTGGTGGCGCTTTCAGGCCTGTACGCATCGGCACCCATGGATTCAACGGGCCCCGACTACATCAACGCCGTGGCGCACATCAGCACCCGGCTGACCCCACTGCAATTGCTTGCCGCGCTGCAGGCGCTGGAGCACGAGGCCGGCCGCCAGCGGCCCTATCGCAACGCACCGCGCACGCTGGACCTGGACATCCTGCTACACGGCAGCAG
>JANNMQ010000429.1:0-6390 GCA_031398045.1 Rubrivivax sp. | reverse complement strand
GGGAGATTGATGCGGAAGTGGCCGTGGCCTATGGGCTCGATTTGAAGGACATGAAGCTAGTGCTTCAAGACTTTCCGATTCTGGATAGGGGCCAAGTTGCACTGTCTGGCGAGACTAGATCCACGATCACCCGTGACAGCTGGTGGCGCGCAACCCGCTTGAGCTGGCACTGTATTCACGCTTGGCAGTGGCTTGTCAGCACCAAGGCGACGTCGCCCTGGCCGAACAACTGCTGCAGCATGTGGCCCAGAAATCACCGGGTGATGCCCAGGCACAGCAGCAGCTGGGCACTTTTCGCCTGGCCCGCATGGAACTGCGCCGGGCCAGGCTGTCACTAAAAAGGGCGCTGGCGCTGGAACCGCGCAACAACGAAACCAAAGCCGCGCTGGCGCGCATCACCGACATCCAGGCCATGCGCAAAGCCGCCGCCGTGCGCAAAAACGTGCCCATCCTGCGTTATGAACCGGGCGACGCGCAGGCCAGCCGCGAACGCCCCGAGCTGGCCGCGCTGGGCGCCGAAATGTTTGAGAAGTACGGCATCGTGCAAATTGACAACGCCTTTCCGGTTGAGCTGATCAAGCGGCTGCAAAAGAAGTTTTTCGAGCGTTACTCAGCCTACTTCCAAACCGAGAACCACCCCGACACCCTGCATGTGGGCGACATGCGCTACATGCTGACGGTGGACATGGAAGACGGCTTTGACGACCCACAGCTGTTGGGTTCGGCCACCGTGCTGCCCATCATCAAGCGCGTGCTGGGCGACGAGTGTGTGCTGGGCGCCTTCACCGCCGTGATCTCGCTGCCCGGCGCCCGAGACCAGCGCTTGCACAAGGACCACCCGGCGCTGTTCCCCGACACGCCGTTTCACTTCACCGCGCCGCCCTTCACCGCGCAGATCATCATTCCGCTGGTGCCGCTGGATGAGTACACCGGCACAACCCGTTTCTACAAGGGTTCACACAAGGTCAAGACCGACCAATCCGAAGCCCTGGGCCACCAAGACCCGATGGCTGGTCTGGGTTCTTGCCTGCTGAACGACTACCGCTGTGCACACCGGGGCCTGGGCAACCGTTCAGACCTGGTACGCCCGATCCTGACGCTGATCTTCAACCGGCCCTGGTTCCGCGACTACGCCAACTATGGCAACCAGCCGCCGCTGCGGTTGCCGCAGGCCAGCTACGACAAGATGCCCGAAGAAGTGCGGGATCTGGTGTCGTGGTGGAAAGAAGAACAGACGGTGGTGAAGATGGAACAGCAAGCCCTTCGTTGAGACCAGGCCAGGTACCAGCGCGCGCCGCACACCCGCTATCCATCAAAGCAAAAGACGACCTGCGCAGCCCTTTGCGTCTCGGTACATCAGAGAGGTGACAGTCGAGCGCTACATTCGATTCCCTGACCAACAGGCTGATCCGGCGGCGGCCACGAGCGCTCAGCTTTCAGATCTCGGCGCTCAGACTGCAGCCCACGCAATCCTCAGCATTCAAAGTGAACATTCGGCTGAGGCACGCGACAACGAAACGGCGCCAGCTCATAACAAAGGCAACCGCCTTGGCACTGTGTCTGGCCAGCGCGGCGCCATTCGCCGTGCAAGCCCAACCATCCGGCACAGAGGGTGGACCGCCCACCCCAGTCGCCGTCTGCGCCAAAGGGCTGCTCGGGGAGGCCCTGGACTTGCAGCAGGCGCTGACCCGCGCGCTTTGCCACGACCCTCGAACGCAGCAAAGCTGGGCGCAATGGCAGTCCAGGGCTGCACTGCTGGAACTTGAACGCGCCCAGGCCTGGCCCATCGTTACTGCCAGCGCCGACCTGGGCAGTGCCCGCCAGCGCCAGCGCGAAGTCGCTGAGACCACGTTCAACAAAGGGGGGGTCGGCCAGGCTGCGCTGGAGCTGAGCTGGGTGCTGATGGACTTCGGCCAGCAGCGTGCCGGTGAGCGGGTTGCGCAGCATTCGGTGCTGGCGGCCGCTGCCGCGCATGACGATGCGGTGATGGAAGTGACACTGTCTACCGCGCGCGCATTCTTTGCCCTGGCCGAGGCCCAGGCCGTGGTGCAGGAATTGGGCAACGAGGCGCGTTTTGCCGACGAACTGATGTCCCAACATGGCCAGCGCAACGCCACTGCCAAAGTAAGCAATGACAAGGCCGCCCTGGCCGCCACCCAGCCTGCCAAGGGCAGGACCAGCGCATCCAGCACACGAAGCTCGCCGCGCAGGGGACAGGCTGATGCCACCGTGGTGCCACCAAGCAAGCCCGACGCGATGGACGCTGAGATGGAACGCCTGCGGGTGCGAACCGAACGGTCGCGGGCGACACTTGAAAGGCGGCTGTCGCGCGGCACCTGGCTGCAGGCACGGGGCACGCTGGCCCAGCAATTGGGAGTGCCACTGCAGAACGGGCTGGTGGTGCGGGTTGAGGACAGCGGGGCCGATGCCACCTTGACCGAAAGTGCGCTTGATCCGCTGCTGGAAGAAGTTCTGCGCGATCACCCATCGCTGCGCGCAGCGCGGGCGCGGCTGGGCGCGGCCGATGCCGAGTTGGACCTGGCCCGGCGCAGCGCGGCGCCGCGTCTCACGCTGCAGCATGCCCAGCGCGCCGGACGCGACGTGCTGCGCAGCAACAGCCGCGAAGCCAGTATGGGCTTGCAATTGGACGTGCCGCTTTTTGCCGGTTTTGCGCGCAAGCATCGCGAGTCGATGGCGCAGGCGCAGCTGGACGCTGCGCGTGCCGAACTGCGCAGCGCCGAACAACAGGTGGCGCTGCAAACATGGGCGGCCTACCAATCCCTGCAGACCCACGCGGTGGCCACACGGCAGGCCGCGAACTTTGAGGCCGACGCCAAAGCTCTGGCGGCGGCGGAAATGGCGTCCTACCGTGCCGGCAACAGCGACCTCACCGACCTGCTGGACTCGCACAAGACAGCAACCGAAGCCACGTTGGCGCGCATCTCCAGTCTCACCGCCTGGCGCCTGGCACGGGTACAACTGGCCGCGAGCCTGGGCCGACTGCACCAGGCCTTGGGCGCCCCCGCCACGCGCCCCTGATCAGGGGCGCCCCCGCCATCCACCCCTGATCAAGGGCGCCCCCGCCACGCCCCCCTGATCAGGGGCAGGGCACACCGGTGAAGCAAAACGAGCTCACGCGCGCCGAAGGGTGGCGGACGGCCACTGCCGCCCAACTTGTCGGCGCGGGCCGCGCTGCCCACAAGGTCCAAGCCGCTGCCGCCTGCGGACTGCCTTGGATCGAGCGCAGCTGAGCGGGCTCGTCGGGTTTCAGCGAGACCTCAAAACCATCCAGCGGCACCGACAGGCCCGCCCCGAGTGCTTTGACATAGGCTTCCTTCCGTGTCCAAGCAGCGAAGAAGGCGTCGTGCCGGCATGGCTCGGGCAGACTGTGCAGGTCCTGAAGCTCGCCGCCAGTGAAGTGGCTGCTGGCCAGTTCTTCAAGGTCACGCAACTCATGTTGCACCTCGATGTCGGCACCGATGACCGAGCCACGCGTGATGGCCAGCAAACCCTGTTCTTCCGAATGCGAGAGGTTGAATTCGATGTCGTGCGCGGGCCCTGTGGCTGCTTGCGCCTGCAGCAGCACGGGCTTGCCATACGCGAGTGAACCGAAACACACCGCAGCTGGCGTGACGCCAAGGTAGATGCTCAGAACAGCCCGCATCTGGCCATGCGCGGCGACGAATCTGCGACGGTGTAGGCCGGAGTGCAGCCTCACCACGCGCTCGCGCTCGCGGGCGTCGAGCCAGCTTTCCAGCAACTCGGCGTGAGGGCCGCAAACCCTCAGGTCCATCCACCACAGATGCACCTCACCCGGTCTGAGCCACACAGCCACGTCCTCGGGAGAAGCTGCGAGCCAGGAAGCTGCGGGTCCGGTGCTCGGAAATTGCCTCGGCCATTCGGGACTGCTCATATGGGTGCGAAGTCTGCCTGAACAACCAGGCTGGGGCCGACAAGACAAAAGGGGCCTGTCCCTTGGCGATTTCCCTTGGCGATTCGAGGTTGGGCCACAGGATCGCGCTGCGATTCGCATTGCAGCAGGCCATGCGCGCCGCGCGCGGCTCTGGCTGCATCCCTGCGTCATCCCTCGGCCCAGGGGGGGCGCCGGGGACACGTCACTTTCATCAAGCCTGCGCAGCTCCTTCAGAGGTTGCAGTTCGTTGCAAATGATTACGACGAACGCCGCAGGCGCAAAGGCACGGTGTTACTTGGTTGCCAAGTGTTTCAAATGATGCCAGCGACTGTCTTAACAATCGCCAGCATCGTTGCCCGAAAGGGCCCTGGAAATCGCAGCGCTCAGCCGTGCAGTTGTTCTGTTAACGAGATCGCAAGATTGCAAGAAGAATGGAAACTGTTTCGTGAACACGAACAAATTGATCAAGGGCCCTGAGTTACGGGTGTCGGCGATTCAGACCTGCACGCTGCAGATCCCGGCACCGGGAGGCGTTGCATGACAAGCCTGGCCTGCGACATGCCGGCAACGGACACCGAGGCCACGCTCGCAAAGGTAATGGCCGACATCGTGGGTGTCGAGCAAGTGGCAGTTGACAGTCATTTCTTCGATGACCTCGGCGCCGATTCGATGGTGATGGCCCGCTTTTGCGCAAGGCTCAGAAAGCAGACCAACGCTCCGTCGGTGTCGATGAAAGACATCTACCGGCACCCGACCATTCGGGGCCTGGCCCAGGCGCTGGACGCCACGCTTCCCAGCGCTGAGCCTTTGCCGATGCAGGCGCAGACCCAGACGCAGACGCAGGCACCCCTACCGGCAAGCGCGCCGGCGCCGACTGAATTGGCAGCACCCGTCGGCACATCCCAACTCGTTCTCTGCGCAACGCTGCAAGCCCTGAGCGCTTTTGCTTATGCGTTTTTCCTCGAACTCGCCTTCGTTCGTGGTTACCAGTGGATCGTGGCCACGCCGGGATGGGTGGACGCCTATGTGCGCTCGGTGCTGTTCGGTGGCGCGTTGTTTGTCGGCATGTGCGCCCTGCCGATCTTGGCGAAGTGGACACTGGTTGGGCGCTGGAAGCCGCAGCGCATCCGCCTCTGGAGCCTGGCCTACTTTCGCTTCTGGCTGGTCAAGACCCTGATTCGGACCAATCCAGTGGTCGTGTTCATCGGCTCGCCGCTTTATGTGCTCTACCTGCGCGCGCTGGGCGCGAAGATCGGCCGCCATGTGCTGATCTTGTCCCCGCATGTGCCCGTGTGCACCGACCTGCTCGTCATCGGCGATGGAACGGTGATCCAAAAAGACGTTCATTTTTCTTGTTATCGCGCCTGCGTCGGGTGGATCGAAACCGGCTCGGTTCGCATCGGCAGCGATGCCTTTGTCGGCGTCGCGTCGGTGCTCGACATCGAGACCTCCTTGGGCAACGGGGCGCAGCTCGGTCACTCGTCTTCACTGCACGCCGGTCAGGCCATGGCAGATGGCGAGCGCCTGCAGGGCTCGCCAGCGCGGCAACGAACAGCCGTGGACTACCGGGCGGTGCCGCCGAAGCAGGTGGGCATGCTGCGGGTGTTTGCCTACACCGCCATGCACCTGCTGGGCATGCTGCTCGTGACAGCGCCCTTGATGGTGGGCGCCGTTGCGCTGCTCGTCACCCTGATACCGGAACTCGGCAGCTTCGTTGGCCCCGACTCGGCAGCCATGCCGTTTTGGCTGATCGTCGTTGAGGCGCTGGGGCTTTCCTTTGTGTTCTTTTTCGGCGCCATGCTGTTGAACCTGTTGCTGGTGATGACCGTGCCTCGTGTGCTCAACCTCGCCATCAAGCCGGACCAGACCTATGCCCTTTACGGACTGAGCTATTGGTCGCAACGCGCCATCACGCGCCTGACCAACAACTCCTTCTTCCACCGGGTGTTTGGCGACAGTTCCTACATCGTGACCTACCTGCGCTGGCTGGGTTACGACCTCTCGCGTGCGGAGCAGACAGGGTCGAACTTCGGCACGGAACTGAAACACGACTCGCCGTTTTTGGTCACCGTCGGCCCCGGGACGATCATTGCCGATGGGCTGTCAAGCGTCAACGCCGACTATTCCAGCACCTCGTTCCGCGTTTCTCGGGTCGTCATCGGGGCGCGCAGCTTCATCGGCAACCACGTCGTTTATCCCTCACAAGCCAAGACCGGGGACAACTGCCTCTACGGCACCAAGGTCATGGTGCCCATGGACGGGCCGGTGCGAGAAGGTGTAGGGCTGCTGGGCTCTCCGGACTTCAAGATTCCGCGCACGGTCGAACGTGACCACAAGTTCGACTACATGGCGCGGGGCGATGAGTTTCGTCGCCGCCTGGCCGCCAAGAACAAGCACAACCTGGCCACCATCGGCCTCTTCCTGCTCGGCAACTGGATCCTGGCCTTCGAGCTGACGCTGCTCGCCTGGGTTTGCGC
>JANNMQ010000350.1:0-4506 GCA_031398045.1 Rubrivivax sp. | reverse complement strand
CGGGCGCTGGAACGGAACGCGCAGGTAGACGACCGCCGCTACGCACCCTTGCCGATGGTGGCGCGCGACTATGGCCGCCGTGACGAAGAGCGCCTGTACCAGGCCACCGTCACGTCGGTGCGCGCGGTGGTGGAAGACTCGGGCGAACGCTGCTGGGTAGAGCCGCAGCAAGTGACGCCCGAGCGCAGCAGCAACGTCAACGTGCCAGGTGCCTTGTTGGGCGCCGTGATTGGCGGCATCCTGGGGCACCAAGTTGGCGGCGGCACCGGCAAGGACGTGGCCACGGGCGTTGGTGTGCTGGCAGGCGCTGCCATTGGCGGCACCCGTGGCCGCGGTGATGACAGCCAACAGGTAGTCACCACACAGAACGTGCAGCGCTGCAGCCGCAACCCCAACCAGGCGCGGGCCGCCTACTGGGACGTCACCTACAACTTCCGCGGCCTGGAGCACCGGGTGCAGATGACGCAGGCGCCAGGCAACACGGTCACCGTCAATGAACAGGGCGAACCGCGAGGCTGATCGTCAGGCGCACCCACCTTTTGGAGTCCACATGAACCTACACCTGGGGCTCACGCCCATCATCTCGCTGCTGGCCGGGATACTGATCCTGGTCATGCCCAGGCTGCTGAACTACATCGTCGCCGTGTACCTGATCGTGATCGGGCTGATTGGCTTGTTCGGCGCCGGCGCGTTCCGGCTCAATTGAGAGCCCGGGTCTCGCCGACCCCTGCTCTTTCCCCGTTTGGTTTTAGGTTCTAAACAGGCACTTCCGCGCCACCTCTCAGCAACCTGAACTTGCACACTGCGGCGCACCTGCGCGTGCAAGCGTTACGCTTCGCGCCATCATGCGCCGCCGAACGGTCACCACGTCACTCCTGCCCACTTTGTTGCTGGGCGCTGGCTTGACGCCTGCAGCAAAGGCGCAAGCACCCAAACCCAAGACTTTGCGCTTGGTGATTCCCAGCACCGAAACCGTGATGGACCCGGTGCAGACCAACAGCGACAGCTACACCAACCTGATGCTGGCGCAGATTTTTGAGTCGCCACTGGTGTATGACTACCTGGCCCGGCCGGCCGCGCTGCAGTTGGGCACCGCTGCCGCCATGCCCGAGGTGTCGTCCGACGGCCGCGTGTTCACCGTACGCCTGAAGCCCGGCATCTTGTTCGCCGACGACCCGGCCTTTCAAGGCCTGCCGCGTGAACTGGTGGCGCAAGACCATGTGTATGCCCTCAAACGCTTCTACGACCCGGCCTACAACTCCAGCGACCTGTACCTGTTTGAATCGCTGAAGCTGCCAGGCTTGGCGGAACTGCGCCAACGCAGCATCAAGAACAAACAGCCGTTTGACTACGACACCGAAGTGGATGGTGTGCGGGCGCTCGACCGCTACACGCTGCGCATCACGCTGGGCCTGGCCGACCCGCGTTTCATCTACCTGCTGGCCGACCCGGTGTACCTGGGCGCGGTGGCGCGCGAGGTGGTGCAGCACTGGGGCAAGGCCATCGGCGAACACCCGGTGGGCACGGGTGCTTTCAAGCTCAAAAGCTGGCGCCGCAGTTCGCAGCTGGTGTTTGTGCGCAACGAACAGTTTCGGCCATTGCGTTACGCCGGCAACCCCGCCCCCGACGCGCAGGCGCAGGCTGTGGCCGCGCACGTGGCGGGCAAGACGCTGCCGCTGGTGGACGAGGTGGTGGTCAACGTGGTGGAAGAAAACCAGCCGCGCTGGCTGGGTTTTCTGGATGGTGGTTTTGACTACATGCTGGTGCCACCCAACTTCAGGCCGCTGGCCGCACCCGGTGGCCGGCCGGCGCCCTACCTGGCCAAGCGGGGTGTGCAGGTGCAGCGCTCGCTGCAGGCCGACATGGGCATGAGCTTCTTCTTCATGGAACACCCGCTGGTGGGCGGCTACACGCCAGACAAAGTGGCGCTGCGCCGCGCCATTGGGCTGGGTTTTGACAACCAGACTTACATCAACCATGTGCTGGGCGGTTTTGGCGTGCTGGCAAACAGCACCATCGCACCGCACACCTCGGGCTTTGACCCCAGCTACCTGAGCGAGATGGCCGAATACAGCCCCGCGAAGGCCAAGGCGCTGCTGGACCTGTACGGTTTTGTCGACCGCAACGGCGACGGCTGGCGTGAACAGCCCGACGGCCAGCCGCTGGTGCTGAGCCGCTCCTGCGGTGCCACGCAGCAGGACCGCCGCAGCAACGAGGTCTGGAAGCGCTGCATGGACCACATCGGCCTGAAGATGGAATTCGACATCTCCACCTGGCCCGAACTGCTGAAAAAAAGCCGCGCCGGCACCTTGATGATGTGGGGCTACAACTGGGCCGCGCAGTCGCCCGATGGCGGCTTTTTCCTGGCCATCGCCTATGGCCCCAACGCCAGCGAAAGCAACGACCCGCGTTTTATGCTGCCGGCTTTCGACCGCCTGTTTGAAAAGCAGCGTGTGCTGCCCGACGGGCCTGAACGCCAGGCCCTGATGCGCCAGGCGAAGAACATGCTGGTGGCCTACATGCCCTTCAAGGTGCACCTGCACAACGTGTACGTGGACGTGGCGCAGCCGTGGACCCGCGGTTACTGGCGCCACCCCTTCATGCGCGACCCCTGGCGCTTTGTGGATGTGCTGCCGCATGCTTAAGTTCCAGCAACGTTTGCGTTGGGCCTGACGAAGCCCTGCCGCACCGACCCCCCGTCATTTCTGTACACGCCGCCATGGATCTGTGCCCGCCCAACCTGAACCCGACGCCGCAGATCACGCACTACCAGGCCTGGCTGGCCCGTGAACGCGGCCTTCACTTTGACAGTTATGACGCATTGTGGCGCTGGAGCACCACCGAGCTGTCGGCTTTTTGGCAGTCGCTGTGGGACTACTTCGGCATCGAGTCACCCACGCCGCACCGCTGTGTGCTGGAAAACGCGGTGATGCCCGGCGCGGTATGGTTCCCCGGTGCGCAGTTGAACTATGCACGGCAGGCGTTGCGTCACGCCGACGCGGCGCACGCCGCCGGCCAGCCGGCGGTTGTCTTTCAAAATGAGCGCATGGCCGCACCGCAATCCATCAGCTGGCCCGAGCTGCTGAACCGCGTGGGGGCCCTGGCGCAGCACCTGCGCCAATGCGGCGTGGTGCGCGGTGAGCGCGTCTGCGCCTACCTGCCCAATGGCCCCGACGCCGTGGTGGCGCTGCTGGCCTGTGCCAGTGTGGGTGCGCTGTGGAGCATCTGCAGCCCCGACATGGGCCCGGTGGCGGTGCTCGACCGCTTTCGCCAGATAGCGCCCACCGTGCTGCTGGCGGTAGACGGCCAGCACTGGGGCGGTGTGCTGCACAACCGCCGCGCGGTGCTGCGGGAAGTGGCGGCCGGGCTGCCGACGCTGCGGCACCTGGTGCTGGTTCCCGTGGTGCCCGTGGCGCCTGCCGACGGGCCAGCTGAACCCGCGCTGGCACCCATTGGCTGCCACTTCCACCTGCTGGCCAACTGGCTGCAAACCGACCCCGGCACTTACGGCCGCGACTGGCGCTGCGATTGGCTGCCTTTTGACCACCCGCTGTGGGTGGTGTATTCCAGCGGCACCACGGGCCTGCCCAAACCCATCGTGCATGGCCACGGCGGCGTGGTGCTGGAAGCGTTGAAAGGCGGTGTGCTGCACAACGACATCAGCCCCAGTGCTTCAAGCGGTGAGCGTTACCTGTGGTTCAGCAGCACCGGCTGGATCGTCTGGAACGGCCAGGTCAGCGGCTTGCTGGGCGGCACCACGATCTGCCTGTACGACGGCAACCCGGGCGGCCCGGCGCCGCAAACCGGCCTGCCCGCTGACTGGGGCACGCTGTGGCGTTTTGCCGCTGCCGCCGGCGTCACCTGGTTCGGTGCTGGCGCGGCTTTTTTTGCCAGCTGCCTGAAGGCCGGCCTGGTGCCGCAGGCGCAGGCCGACCTGAGCCGCCTGCGCGCCATCGGTGCCACGGGCAGCCCCTTGTCCGACGAGTGCTACGACTGGATCTGGCAACAGATGCCGCAGCCGGGCGGCCAGCCCATCTGGCTGAACCCGATCAGCGGCGGCACCGACTTTGCCGGCGCTTTTGTGGGCGGCAACCGCACGCTGCCGGTGGTGAAGGGCGAGATGCAGTGCCGCTGGTTGGGTGCCGGTGTGCAGGCCTACAGCGAAGAGGGCCAGCCGCTAACCGACGAAGTGGGTGAACTGGTGTGCACCACGCCGCTGCCGTCGATGCCGCTGTTTTTCTGGGGCGATGAAGGCCACAAGCGCTATATCGAAAGTTACTTCGACATGTATCCCGCCGGCCCAGACAAGCCTGCGGCATGGCGCCACGGCGACTGGATACGCATCACGCCCCGCGGTGGCGCCGTGATCTACGGCCGCAGCGACGCCACCATCAACCGCCATGGCATCCGCATGGGCACGGCCGAGCTGTACCGCGCGGTGGAAGCGCTGCCCGAAGTGATGGACAGCCTGGTGGTGGACCTGGAATACCTGGGTCGGGAAAGCTG
>JANNMQ010000309.1:0-7998 GCA_031398045.1 Rubrivivax sp. | reverse complement strand
CGCGCGGCCAGGCCCAAGCTGAGTTGGAAAGCGCCCAGCAGGAATGACGAAATTACGCGGCCCGCAGGCCGCTTCAATGCGCGGCGGTGACGCTGCCGAAGCGGCGTTCGATGTAGTTCTCAACGATCTTGTGAAACTCACGCGCGATGCCTTCGCCGCGCAGCGTCAGCGCCTTTTCGCCGTCGATGAACACCGGCGCTGCAGGAGCCTCACCAGTACCGGGCAGGCTGATGCCGATGTCGGCATGTTTGCTTTCGCCAGGGCCGTTGACGATGCAGCCCATGACGGCCACTTTCAGGTTTTCGACGCCCGGGTAGCGGCTTTTCCAGACCGGCATCTGGGCGCGCAGGTAGTCGTCGATTTCCTTGGCCAGTTCCTGAAACGTGGTGCTGGTGGTGCGGCCACAACCGGGGCAGGCCGTCACGCTGGGGTTGAAGGCACGCAGGCCCAGCGACTGCAAGATTTCCAGCGCCACCGCCACTTCCTGGGTGCGCGCTTCACCGGGCTGCGGCGTCAGGCTGACACGGATGGTGTCGCCAATGCCTTCTTGCAGCAAGACGCCCAGCGCCGTGGCACTGGCCACCGTGCCCTTGGTGCCCATGCCAGCTTCGGTCAGACCCAGGTGCAAAGCGTAGTTGCAGCGACGGGCCAGCGCGCGGTAGACCGAAATCAGGTCTTGCACACCACTGACCTTGCAGCTGATGATGATTTGCTCGGGTCGCATGCCCAGTTCACGCGCCTCCTCGGCCGAGCTCAGCGCCGACTGCACCAGCGCCTGGTACATCACTTGTTTGGCAGCCACCGGTTGCGCGCGGCTGGCGTTTTCATCCATCAACTGGGCCAGCAGTTCTTGGTCCAGACTGCCCCAGTTAACGCCGATGCGCAGCACCTTGTCGTGTTGCACCGCGGCTTCCACCATCTGCGCAAACTGGCGGTCGCGTTTGTCACCTTTGCCCACATTGCCCGGGTTGATCCGGTACTTGCTGAGTGCGCGCGCCATCGCCGGGTAGTCGGTCAGCAAGCGGTGGCCGTTGTAATGGAAGTCACCGATCAGCGGCACCGGAATGCCCATGCGGTCCAGCTGGTCGCGGATGTGCGGCACGGCTTCAGCAGCTTCGGGGGTGTTGACCGTGATGCGCACCATTTCGCTACCAGCCTGCGCAAGCTCTTTCACCTGGATGGCCGTGCCGATGACGTCCACAGTGTCGGTGTTGGTCATGGCCTGCACACGCACCGGTGCGTCACCCCCCACCGTAACCACGTGATCGCCCCAACGCACATGAGCTTGCAGCGACCGTCGCTGGGCGGGTTGGGCCGATTCGATCCAATCGGGTGCTGCAGGTTGGTTCATCAACTTTTCCGTGGCGTAAAGGGCCGAAATGGGTGTGGCTGCCAATCGGCTACCGAAGTTCAAAGCGGGCAATATTTTCGCGCGAACGGGCCATCACATCCACCGAACGCCCCATGAAAACCAGCTGCGTGGCAGCGGCATTGCCAACCAGCAAGCGCAGCGGCAGCGGGCCGTCCAGCCCCACACTGCGGCCGGGTTGCACGGTTTCGCTGAGCAACACCTGGCCCTTGGCGTCTCGCACTTCGACCCAGGAAGCATCCGTGGTGGTCACGACCAACGCACCACTGACCGCTGGCGCTGTGCCCACGCTGGGTGGCGGGGCGGCAAAAACGGTTTCGGCTCTGGGGCGGCGGTCAGGGCTGGCATCGACGGTGCCCCCAGGCGTTGATGCGGCGGGCACCGAAGCCGCCAGCGGCATGGCCTGCACGGCCAGGCTGTCTACCGAGCCCGCAGCAGAAGCTGGGGCCAAGGCCGATGCTGCCGGCATTGACAAGGGCGCGCTGCTGAGCACCGTGGCGGTTGGCACTGATTCAGAGGCGCCCTGCCCCAGGCCCAACCATCTTGCTGGCAGCAGGTACACCGCCGCCGCGGCCACCAGCAGCAACACGGCTCCCCACAACAAAGGCCCCAGGCCTTTGCCCACCGTGGGATCTGCACGCCCCGCGCGGTCTCGGTAGGGTGTGCTCTGCATGCGCGAGGCTGGTTCGAGAGATACGGTGCCAGCCGGCGGCAGCAAGGCCATCACAGGTTGCGCGTCGATCTTCAGATGCCTGCAGATGGTCTGGGCCAGTGCACGCGCAAACGTGGCATCGGGCAATTCTTGCAGGCGGTCGTTTTCGAGCGCCTCCACTTTGCGGGGAGTTACCTTGATGGCGGTGGCCAGCGCTGCGATGTGCAAACCCTGGGCCTCGCGCGCGGCGCGCAACAAACCACCGGCCGTGGTGGGGGCGGAACCCCCTGCAGCGGTGTGGGCCAAGGGCCCATCACCCGAAACACCGCGCTCAATCATCGAAGCTACCCCGTTCATAAAGCAAGCTTTCGGGGGCTTGTGGGAAGCGCTGGCGCAACTGCGTGCCCAGATCCTGCACCGCGTCGGTGTTGCCCATGCGTTTTTCGATGCGGGCGGCCAGCCACAAACTTTGCGCCGACACCTGTTCGGCCACGCTGTTGACGCGGCGTACCAGGAACCGCGCTCTTTCCAGTTCGCCGCGCTTCAACAGCACCTCGCTGAGATTGAAAGCGGTCACCGGGTTGGCGGGGTCCAGTTCATAAGACCGCGCCAGGCTGCGTTCGGCCTGCGGCATGCGGCCTGCGCGTGCCTGGCACACACCCAGAGCCAGCAACGTGCGCACCGAATCGCGGTACTGCGGCAAGGCCAGCGCGGCTTCAAACTGGCCTTCACTTTCTTCAAAGCGTCGCTGCTGGCATAAAAACCATGCGCGGTTGTGCAGGGCGCCACCATCGCCAGGCGCAAGCTGGATGGCACGCTGGAAGCTTTGGTCGGCGGCGGCTGCATCGCCCATGCTGGCCAGAATGAGCGCCCGCATCCCATGTGCCTCGGCCAAATCAGGGCGTGCAACCAGTGCCTGTCGCACTTCATCGAGTGCGGTTTCCAGTTGACCACGGCCCAGGTAGAGGCCAGCCAATTCAAGCCGCACCTGAGCGCGGCGATTGGGGTCGCCGGCATCGCTGGCGGTCGTGCTGCTGCGAACCTCGCGGGTGTCGGCAGGCGCGGGCTTTTGTGCACAGCCCGACAACATCAACAAACAGGTTACCGCCGCCAAACATGCAGCCCGCCACGGCGCAGTGAAAGCAGCCGCTTTTTGCATCATGGCGACACACCACGGTCGGCCGCAGCCACCACGGCAATGGGCACCCGGCGGCCGGCCAGCCGTTCGCGCGCCTGGGTGCGGTCTTGCACCTCACCGGCCAGCTGGCCGCAGGCCGCGTCAATGTCGTCGCCGCGTGTTCTGCGAATGGTGGTCACGATGCCCGCAGCCTGCAGCACGGCCGCAAAAGCCCGCACCCGTTCAGCCGAAGACCGGTGCAGGCCCGAAGCCGGGAAGGGATTGAAAGGAATCAAGTTCACCTTGCAGGACAGGCCGGTCTCGTGCCCTCGGGCGGCCTGTCGGTCTTGTCGCACCAGCTGCACCAATGCGTGGGCCTGGGCTGGCGAGTCGTTGACACCGTCGAGCATGCAGTATTCCAGAGTGATGAAATCACGCGGTGCGGCTTGCAGGTACTGCCGGCAGGTGGCCAGCAGTTCAGCGATGGGGTACTTGCGGTTCAGCGGCACCAGGTGGTCACGCAAAGCGTCATCAGGCGCGTGCAACGACACCGCCAGCGCCACCGGGCAGTCGCGTTGCAGGCGTTCGATCATGGGCACCACACCCGATGTCGACACCGTCACCCTGCGCCGCGAAAGGCCATAGGCATGGTCGTCCAACATGATGCGCAGAGCGGGCACCAGCGCTGCGTAGTTCTGCAGCGGCTCACCCATGCCCATCATCACCACGTTGTCCACGGCACGGACGGCGGTACCGGGGTTTGCAGTCTGGCCTGCAGCCGGAACCAAGCCGCCGCGCAGCCGGTGCTCGGCAAACCAAAGCTGAAAAATGATCTCGCCCGTGCTCAGGTTGCGGCTGAAGCCCTGGTGCCCGGTGGAGCAAAAACGGCAGCCCACAGCACAACCGGCTTGTGAAGACACACACAGCGTGCCGCGGTCGGCCTCGGGGATGAACACCGTTTCCACGGCATTGCCCTGGCCCACATCAAACAACCATTTCACAGTGCCGTCGGCCGACCGGTGTTCGGCCAGCAGCGGCAGGCCCCGAATCTCGGCCACGCCAGCGAGCTTGGTACGCAGCGAGCGCGCCAGGTCGGTCATCTCATCAAAGCCGCCTGCGCCTTTTTGATGGATCCAACGAAGCAGCTGCACCGCGCGAAAGCGCTTCTCCCCCAGGCCCAGGCAGTAGTCAGCCAGTGCTTCCAGGTCCAGATCGAGCAGATTGACCGTCATGGGCAGGGCATCGGTGCGGGTTCACGCGCAGTGGCTGGATGCACCAGACGCTGGGCTCATGCTTGGCAGTCCGCCCATGCTGGTGCCACCCCCATCAGCGTGAATAAACGTTCATGCCCGGGAAGAAGAAGGCGATCTCGACGGCTGCAGTCTCAGGGGCGTCAGAGCCGTGCACGGCGTTGGCATCAATGCTGTCAGCAAAGTCGGCGCGGATGGTGCCCTTCTCAGCCTTCTTGGGGTCGGTGGCACCCATCAATTCGCGGTTCTTGGCGATGGCGTTATCACCCTCCAAAGCTTGAATCATCACCGGGCCCGAGATCATGAAAGTGACCAGGTCGTTGAAGAAGGGGCGCGCCTTGTGCACGCCGTAAAACGCTTCGGCTTCGCCGCGCGACAGGTGGGCCATCTTGGCCGCCACGACTTTCAGGCCAGCGCCTTCAAATCGGGCGTAGATCTGACCGATGACATTTTTGGCAACAGCATCGGGCTTGATGATGGACAGCGTACGTTCGAGGGCCATGATGTAACGGTTCTCCTAAGTTTCATGATGTTGGGCAGGGCCCCGAATCATGGAACCCCTCCACCGGAAGGGCTGAGACAGGACAAAGCCCTTGATTGTAGGGGCCAAGGCTGGCTGCAAACGCGTGAAGGGGTGCAGCGCCGGGACGCGCTGCTCAGCGGCTGCGCCCACCCCGGGGGCCCTTGCTGCGATTGCGCGCCGGACCGGGGCCCGCTGCACCGCCGCCAACAAAAGCACCGCCACCACCACCTGGCTTCGCCCCTGTTCGGCGCCCGCCCCGGCCGCCACCGCCGCCTCCTTTGCGACGGAAAGCATCGGCACCGATGTAGCCCACCGAGGTCTGCATGGGGTCGGGAATCTGGTCAGGGTCGGGCGCATCAGCCTTGCGCCCATTTTTGGCCGCCTGGGCAAACCGCTTGTCGTAGGTTTGCTGCAGCGGGTTGGGAATGGGGCCGTCATCAGGCATGTCGTGCTGGGGCACGCGGTCACGCTGCAGTGCACGCTTGTCAAAGGTCTGCTGCAAGGGGTTGGGAATGGGCGCATCGTCGGGCAGGTCACGGCGCGTGCGCCGGTCGGCCTGCAGGGCCCGTTTGTCAAAGGTCTGCTGCAGCGGGTTCGGGATGGCGCCACCTTCTGCCGGCTCTGCACGGCCCGCACGGGGCGGCCTGTCGAAGCCCGGTGCACGGTCGGGCCGGGGGCCACGGTCGGGCCGGGGGCCGCCATTGCGGTTGCCGTTGCGGTTGCCATCGCGGTTGCCGTCGCGGTTGCCGTCGCGCCCCGGACCTGGCGGGTGGTTGGCGCGCTCGGGCCTGTCGGCGCGCGCTTGCTGGCGTTCAGGGCCACGGTCGCCGGCTCGTTCCTGGCGTGGTTCAGGCGCAGCACCCAACGGTCGGTCCGCGCCATCGCCCTTGCCGCCTCGGCCACGGCGGTTGCGCCCGCGCTTGTTGCCCCCGCCCGTCGCAGAGCCCGGGTGCTCGTGGGGCGGACGTGGCCCCGCGTCAGCAGGCCGGGGGCCGCTGGCCAGGTGGCGCAGGTTGCGCAGGTCCATATCGGTCAGGTCGACCCACACGCCGCGTTTCAGGCCACGGGGCAGCACCACCGACCCATAGCGGATGCGGATCAACCGGCTCACCGCGTGACCCACCGCTTCAAACAAGCGCCGCACTTCGCGGTTGCGCCCTTCGGTGATGACCACACGGTACCAATGGTTGACACCTTCGCCGCCACCATCGTCGATGCTCTTGAAGGCGGCACGCTGGCCCTCAATATCCACCCCTTCCAGGAGCCGCGCCTTGGCTTCCGGCTCCAGCACACCCAGTGAGCGCACCGCATATTCGCGTTCAACACCAAAACGGGGATGCATCAGTTGGTTGGCCAATTCGCCCGAGGTGGTGAACAAGAGCAAACCTTCGGTGTTGATGTCCAGCCGGCCCACGGATTGCCACTTGCCGTGCGCCAGATGGGGCAGACGGCGGAACACGGTGGGGCGTTGCTGTGGGTCGTCGTGCGACACCACTTCGCCGGCCGGCTTGTGATAAGCCAGCACCCGCGGTGGCGGGGGCGCAATGCGGTAGCGCACCGGCTTGCCGTCCAGCTGGATGCGGTCACCAAAAGAGATGCGCTGTCCGGTATGCGCCACGGCGCCATTCACGGTGACACGGCCTTCGCCTATCCACTGCTCCAGGTCGCGCCGCGAACCCACACCCGCTTGCGCCAGCACCTTGTGCAGCTTCGGCGCATCGGCTTCGGGGGCCAGTACGCGTTTGGCAATTTGAGCGGGTACATCGGGCACAGAGACCGCCTCGAGCGGCAGCTCAGGCTGCAGCGCGGCATCGCTGCCTGCTGCAGCATCGTCTTGCCCGCGCTCGGCGGGGCTGGTTTTGGTTTGTTCAACAGCGGCGCTGTCGGCAACAGCGACTTCATTCAAGGGCTCAGGAAGCGCGTCGGCATCAAATTCCCCGGCCAATACCTGCGCAAACACTTCCACCGCATCGGGCAGCGGGGCCAACAGCTTCGGGCTGCGCTGGCGTTGGCCTCGTGGTGGCTGGGCACCAGGCTGGCCGGCCGCTGCGCTGTCGCGCGCTGGCCCGTCTGCTTCCGGCCCATCCCCTTCGGCCCTGGGGCGATCTGGGCGGTCAGCACGGTCACCGCCGCGGCGCCCGCGCCGACGATTGCGGCTGCGCCGCAGGCCTTCACCGGCCCCAGGTGGCGCTGCTGCGTCGCCAGGCGAACGATCCCCACCGGCTTGGCTGCCAGGGGCCTGCGCGCCAGCGCCAGCGCCATCGCCATCACTTGTGGCGGGCGAAAAGTCGGCGTTTGCGCCGGAGCCCACGCGCGCAGCTGCACCTGCGGCAGCAACTTCACCAGCGATTGCCCGAACGTTCGCCCCCCCATTCGCGGCCGCGGCGAAATCGCCGCGGTCTATCGACGGTAAGGCTGCAACTGCACCGGGCTGGACGTCGACGTTTTCAGTCTTCAGGGGGCGCGCTGATGTTGCTGCTGGCGAGCCCTCGACCGCAGCAGCCATGGATGCAGCTGGCGCACCAAAAACTTCGTCCGCCGTGGGTGCGCGCGCCGCCCGTTTGCGTGGTTTGGCTACCGGGGCCGTACCGCCGCCTTCACCAACATCGCTGTCGCCGCTGGGCTGGCCTGTGCTTGCCTCCATGCCTTCAGCGGCGGCGGTTTCGTCCACCGGTTTTCGCACCGCGCGCCGGCGTTTGGGCTTGGCGTCTTCGGCGCTCAAACCTTCAGGCGCAGCGTTGTCTACGGCCATGGAACCGGGCACAGGGGTGTCATCAGATGCGTTCATGCGCGGGCGTCCGTTGCTGAATCAGTGGGGTCAAGTGCAGGCTGCGAAGGGCCTGCGGGGTCGGTTGCCCTGTGGGCACCCAACGCGGTGGGATCGGAAAAACTTGTGAAAGCAGCGGCAGGGTCTGTGACGGGCGCGGCAGCATCCACGGTGGCGTCTGCGGCAACGTTTTCAGCAGCAAAGGCCGCGTCGCTGGCATCGACTTCCAGCGCCAGTGTGGCCTGGCCTTCGTCAAGCAGCAGGGGCGGTTCGTTCAGTTCTGACAGCGCCGCCAGTGCGCGCGCCGCCTCGTCGCCGCC
>JANNMQ010000300.1:0-5327 GCA_031398045.1 Rubrivivax sp. | reverse complement strand
GACGACTTTGCCGACATCGTGCCCGGCCTGGGTGCGGCGCAATTCAAGCAGCTGGAACAGCGCTACGCCAAAAGCAACGACAGCATGCGCGAAGGCTATTTGCAGCCCAACCCGCAAGAGCGCCAGTTGGCGGCTTTCAAGCGCACGCTGGAGCGCGCAGAAAGTGTCTACGGTGACCTGAACGAGGCCCAGAAGCGCCTGCTGACCGCCGGCCTGGCCGCTTCACCCTTCAATCCTGAGCTGTGGCTGCAAGAAAGGCTGCGCCGCCAGCGTGACACGCTGCAGACGTTGCGCAAGCTGGTGGCCGACAAGGCGGGCCGCGACGACCGTGCAGCAGCCTTGCGTGCATTGGCCAAACGCACCGAAGAGTCGCCCGACCCTGGCTACCGCAACTACCAGCGCCGCCTGGCCGACTACCACTGTAGCCTGGTGGCCCAGTTGCACAACACCACCACCACTGGGCAGCGCCAGCACGCACGCCAGACCTTAAAGGGTTGGGAAGCAGACCTGCGTTGGTTGGTGGCCAACCCAGCCACGGGAGCATCGCTGACGGGGCCGACGCCGCAGTAGCTGCGGGCGTCCCGCCTTGCACCTTCGGTGCCCTGTGCAAGGGCGCCCCGCCCCACCGTCATCAGGGAAGTTGCAGCACCACCGTGCGCGGGTTCACGCCCAGCTTGGGAAAGTCCATCAGCGCGGCTTCGAACATCAAGCCCAGCGTGCCTTTGCTGGTCAGTTCGGTGGAGCTTTCATGCACGGCACGCGCTTCGAATAGGGGCTTGCCACTGGCACGGTCGCGCAGCAGCACGGCCGCCTGGTGTTCGTAGCGGCCATAGTCTTGCCTGAACACCAGTGACCAGCGTGGGCCGCCCCAGGGCCCATAACGGAAGCTGCCAAAACCGCCCCGCCACCACAGCGGGTCGTCCCACAGCGGACCATCGGCACGGCCCACGCGGGCGCCCACCTGCACCAGCACATCGGGGGCTTGGCCCTCGGCCACCGGCACAAAACCGGCTTTGGCCAGAGCCGGCCGCGCACTGTCTTCCAACAGCGCGGTTTCAGCTGCGCGCGCTTGCTGTGAAGGCAAACGTTCAAAGGCATAGCTGCCCGGCTGCCGGCCCGCCGGCCATTCGCCGAAGCTAGAAACATCAAAGCTGATGCTGCGCATGGCGGCGCAGCCGGCCAAGCCCGACAGCGCCAGCGCGGCGGTGGTGGCGGCCATCAAACCGCGCTGCAAGGCGGCGCGCCGGGCCGGACGGGCAGGATGGGCAGGTGGCTGGGCAGCGAAGTGGGAAGGAAGTTTGGCGGGGGCAACAGTCTGCATGGTCGTTTCTCCTGGTCGCGTGCCACAGGGCAGGGCAACATCGTGGTGCGGTCATGACACGGCCGCTTAAGGCGTCAAACGAAGTTTGGACGGCGCCACTGCACCGTTTTTACACCTGCAACGTCGGCGTCATCCGTGCTGTTGACCACACTGGCGCCTGGGGTAGGCGCACAAGGCTCGTCATCAAAAGCGATGTCGCCATCGGCGGTGGGCTGGCCGTTGGTTTTCAGCGTCGCAAACGGAAACAGTTTGGGGTCCATCAGGTGCGAAGGCACCACCTTGCTCATGGCCGTCAGCATGTTGTCGCTGCGGCCCGGGTACTGGCGTTCCCATTCACGCACCATGGCCTTGATCTGCACCCGCTGCAGGTTGGTCTGGCTGCCGCACAGGGAGCACGGGATGATTGGAAACTGCCGATGCTCGGCCCAGCGTTCAAGGTCGGTTTCGGCCACATAGGCCAGCGGGCGGATGACGATGTGCTGGCCGTCGTCGCTCATCAACTTCGGCGGCATACCCTTCAGCCGGCTGCCGAAAAACATGTTCATCAACAAGGTCACCACCATGTCGTCGCGGTGGTGGCCCAGCGCGATCTTGGTGGCGCCCAGTTCACCGGCCACGCGGTACAGGATGCCCCGCCGCAGCCGTGAACACAGGCTGCACAGTGTCTGGCCTTCGGGGATGAGTTTCTTGACAATGGAATAGGTGTCCTGCTCTTCGATGCGGAAGGGCACACCCAAGTTCTTCAGGTAGGTGGGCAGCACGTGTTCAGGAAAGCCGGGCTGCTTCTGGTCCAGGTTCACGGCCACGATCTCAAACGGCACCGGTGCGCGTTTTTGCAGACTGAGCAGGATGTCGAGCATTGCATAGCTGTCTTTGCCGCCCGACAGGCACACCATCACCTTGTCGCCGGCCTCGATCATGTTGAAGTCGGCAATCGCGCGGCCCACTTCGCGATGCAGGCGTTTGCTCAGTTTGTTGGCTTCGAAGGCGGCCTTGCGGGGGTCGGGCCGGGGCTGGGTGGTGGGCTCCGCGGCGGGTTGCGAGGCCGGTGCTTCAGCCAACAGTTCGGCTCTGTGCGGTGCGTTCATAGCTCATCTTTCTTGATGGCAAACACCTCCACCCCCACCGCTTCGCAATCGGGGTAGACGTCGGGTTTTTCCGTCGAAATGCGCGCCGCGCGCACCTGCGGGTGCTGCAGCATCAGCGCCAGCAATTCATCCACCAAGGTTTCCTGCAATCCGATATGGCCGCGTGCAATGCGCTGGCTGATGGTATGGCGGATGAAGTCGTAGTCCACCACTTCAGCCAGGTCGTCGGCCTTCGGTGTGGTGCTGGCCAGCGGCACGAAGAGGTCGACGTTGATCAGCAGCCGCTGCGTCTGGCCCTTTTCGAAGTCGTGCACGCCAATGTGTGCGTTCACCGCGTAGTTGCGCAGGAAAAGGCGACGGCAGTCGGCCAGTGCAAGACCGTTCAAAGGGGTATCCAGGCGCATCAGGCGGCTTTCGGTGGGGGCGGTGGTGAAGATGTTGATGAAAAAAGGGCATCGCGTGCCAGAAACATCACGTCGCGCACCTGCGGTTGCAGGTGCTGGCCACCGTCCACCAACAGCGTGGTGCCGGTGATGGCCGGCGATTCCAGCAAATAGTGCACCGCACGCGCCACGTCCTGCGGGGTGGAACTTCGGCGCAGCGGCGTCATTTGGTGCGAGGCTGCAAATTCGGCGCTGTTCATGTCGCCCGACAACAGTGTCACACCCGGCGCCACGCCACACACCCGCACCCGGGGCGCCAGCGCCATCGCCAGCATCGTGGTGGCGGCTTGCAGCGCCGCTTTGCTGAGTGTGTACGACAGGTGGTCGGGGTTGGGGTTGAAAAGCTTCTGGTCCAGCAGGTTGACTACCACACTGGCGGTCACGCCCGGGCTTGCCACTGGCTGCAAACGGTGCAGCGCACGCGCCAGCACGATGGCCGGCGCGGTGTTGGCGCGCCAGTGGCGGTCCATTGCGGCGTAACTGAAGCTGGCCACGTCGTCGTGCTCAAACAGCGATGCGTTGTTCACCACCGCGTCCAGCCGGCCCATCACACGGTGTACCGTGTGCGGCAGCTCGTTGCAGGCCGCTTCGTCAGCCAGGTCGGCTGCAAAGGCCTCGGCCGCGCCCGGGGTGCCGGCCAGGGCCTGTGCGGCGGCCACTGTTTCAGCGGCCTCTGTGGCTGAATGCCGGTAATGCACCGCCACGCGCCAACCCTGCGCCACGAGGTACAGCGCAATCTCGCGGCCTATGCGCTGCCCGGCGCCGGTGACAAGCGCAACGGGGGTGGTCCCGGAAGGGGTGGAGAAGTTACTGTGCATGCCTTTTTACAATCCAGCGGATGCAGACCACCGGCAGCCCGCGATTATCGGCGGCCCCAGCAATACCCCCATGACGGCTGAACGGCCAGACTTGTTGTTCCTGAAACTGGCCCAGGCCGTGGCGGCGGCCGGTGGTTGGTTGCCGTTTGACCGCTTCATGGCCATTGCGCTGTACGAGCCAGGGTTGGGCTACTACGCGCGCGGCCACACGGTGTTTGGCGCTTTACCCGAGGACGGTAGCGACTTCATCACCGCGCCCGAGCTGTCGCCACTTTTTGGGCAGACCCTGGCGCGCCAGGTGGCGCAGGTGCTTGATGCCACAGAAGGTGGCCAGGTGCTGGAGTTTGGTGCCGGCACCGGCGCCCTGGCGGCGCAGTTGCTGCAGGCGCTGGGCGGCCGGGTGCAGCGCTACCGCATGGTGGAGGTGTCAAGCGTTCTGCGCGCGCGGCAGGCCGAGCGCCTGGCTGCCTGGGCGAACCAGGTGGAATGGCTGGACACCTGGCCCGACCGCATCGAAGGCGTGGTGGTTGGCAACGAGCTGCTGGACGCGATGCCGGTGCAGCTGCTGCACTGGGACGGCCAGCAGTGGCATGAACGGGGCGTGCAGGTGGCAGATGCTGGCATGTCGACGCAAGCCCGCTGGGCCTGGTCCGACCGGCCCACCACCCTGCGCCCGCCTGTCAACACCGGCTTTGTGCCCGGTACCGTCATCGAGATCCACCCCCAGGCCGAAGCCTTTGTGCGCAGCCTGGCGCAACGTCTGGTGAAGGGCGCTGCGTTTTTCATCGACTACGGCTTCCCCGAGGCCGAGTACTACCACCCGCAGCGCACCGGCGGCACCGTGATGTGCCACCGCGCCCACCGCGCCGACAGCAACCCACTGCGGGACGTGGGCGAGAAGGACATCACCGCCCACGTCAATTTCAGTGGCCTGGCGCTGGCCGCGCAAGACGCCGGCCTGCAGGTGCTGGGCTACACCAGCCAGGCGCACTTTCTCATCAACTGCGGCCTGCCGGCGCTGCTGCAAGGCGCTGACCTGCGCACGGTGGCCAACGCCCAGAAGCTGATGACCGAGCACGAAATGGGTGAACTGTTTAAGGTGCTGGCGCTGGGCCGCGGCCTGACGCCGGACCTGCTGGGTTTTGCCCGTGGCGACCGTTGTCACATGCTGTAGTGAAGGTGGCGAAACTGCCGCTGGCGCCGTGCCGCACCCGCGTTGGGTGTGAAACACTCGGCGCCACGATGCGCTGGATATTGGTTTTTCTGCTCGCCTTCTTGCTCTTCAACGGGCTGCAGGCCTGGCTGCGCAAAATCGGCCTGGGCAAGCTGCCGGGCGACTTCAGTGTGAAGCTGGGTGGGCGCGAGATTTACGTGCCGCTGGCCAGTTCGGTGGTGCTCAGCGTACTGGGCATGCTGATAGGCATGTTCTTTTGAATCGTCTGCTGCGGTATGCAGCTGGTGACCACTCACGCAGCATTGGCACGGGCCCCGAACCACTTCAGCCGGTGCGTTTCAGGTCGAGATGTGCCACTCGTGGCCGCACTTGCGGCAGCGTACCGCCACGGTTTCGCTCTGCGCATCGCTGCCCAACAACTCAAGGCGGCCGTAGGTTTGGCACTGGGGGCAGTCGGCCTGGTTGGCCACGGCCTCGGCGTGG
>JANNMQ010000298.1:0-2094 GCA_031398045.1 Rubrivivax sp. | reverse complement strand
GCTGACCGAAAGCCTGGGCAGCGACGACGGCCAGCACCCCTGGAACCGCACCATTGCAGACAGTGCGGCGCTGGCTGACCTGCCCGTGGTGCTGGCCGCGGGCGCTGCCGCCGAACGCTGGTTGACCGTGAACTGCACGCCCATCAGCGATGCCGGTGGTGCCACACGCGGCTGCATGGCCACCTTTGATGACGTGTCTGAATTGCACCGCTCCAACGAAGCCCTGCGCGGTGCCATGCAGGCGCTGAACCAATCGAAAGAAGAAGTGCAGCGGCAGAACACCGAACTGGAACGCCTGGCCACCCGCGACCCCCTAACCGGCTGCTTGAACCGCCGCGCTTTGCTGGCCGCCTTTGATGCCGCACTGGCCCATGCACGCACCAGCGGCCAGCCTGTCAGCTGCCTGATGCTGGACATCGACCACTTCAAATCGGTGAACGACCGCTTTGGCCATGGCATCGGCGACCGCGTGATCCAGGAAGTGGCCAAACAATTGCAAAACTGCGCGCGCCCAGTCGACCTGGTGGGGCGTTATGGCGGTGAAGAGTTCTGCGTTGTCATGCCGGGCCTGGCCACACCGGCCGCCGCTTTGCTGGCCGAGAAGGTGCGCGCCAGCATCGAACGCGAATGCGCAGCGGCCGTGCATGAAGTGGAAGGTTTGCACGTCACCGCCAGCCTGGGCGTGGAAGCCTTCGGCCCAGTGGCAGCCTCACCCGCGCTGATGATGGACCGCGCCGACCAGGCTCTGTACCGCGCCAAGCGCAGTGGCCGCAACCGGGTGATGGTGTTTGATGAAACGACCCCGCCAGCTGAAGACAAAGCAGCAGAAAAGGCGGTGCCCGCATGATGCCTCGGCGATCTGGGAACACAGCGCGCACAGTGCCCGCAGCCACTGGCAGCCAGCGGGCCGCGCGTGTGCTGCGCGCCGTACCCTGGGCCCTGGCGCTGTGGCCGCCGCTGCTGGGCTGGTTGTTGGCCGGGTTGGTGGCGGCCACGGCAACCCCTGCGGGCGCTGCAGCCGGCAGCGGCCCTTGGGGTTTGTGGTGGACACCTTCGCTGCTGGGTGCCGCGGCGGTGACCTTGGCCAGTTGGGCGGGCGCCGCTGGTTTGGGGTGGTGGCTACAGCCGGCGCTGCAGGCGCTGCAAGAGGGCGACCAGCGCCCCACCAACCACAACCAGCTAGATCTGTTGACTGGCACGCTAAACCGCGAGGGTCTGCGCTCGGCGCTGGGCGCCGCACTGCAGCGCTACCGCAACCGTGAGCAGGCTGTGGGCGTGGTGGTGGTCGACATCGACCGTTTTCACCTCATCAACGATTCCATGGGCCAACCCGCTGGTGACGACGTGCTGCGCACCGCCGCCGAACGCATGCGGGCTGTGTTGCGCGGGCGCGACCTGCTGGCCCGGCTGGGTGCCGACCGCTTTGTGGTGCAGGTAACCGGGCAGGCCAGTCCACAAACCCTGGCCATGGTGGCGCGCAACCTGCTGCGCGCCTTCGAACCCGCCTGCCAGGTGGCTGGCCGTGAAATGGTACTGACACCCAGCATCGGCACGGCCACTGCGGGGCCGGGCACGATGTCGGTAGACGACCTGCTGAAAGCGGCCGAATTGGCACTGCGCGCCGCCAAGGCTGCCGGCGGGGGCAGCTGCCGACATTTCGAAGCCGGGCTGCTGCAGCAGCACAGCCTGTGGTTGGACATGGAACACCGGCTGCGCCTGACGGCCCAGCACAACGGCTTTGCGCTGGCTTTTCAGCCCATCGTCGACGCCCGCGGTGAACAGATCGTGGCGGTGGAAGCGCTGCTGCGCTGGCCCGAACCGGGCAGACCGCAAGTGTCACCGGCTGATTTTGTGCCGGTACTGGAAGAGATCGGCCTCATTGTGCCGGTGGGCCGCTGGGTGATGCTGGAAGCCTGCCGCCAGGCGCTGAAGTGGCTGTCGCAGGGCGCTCACGGGCTGATGCTGTCGGTGAACGTGTCGCCGCGCCAGTTTGCCGACCCCGACTTCGCCAGCACCGTGGCCACGGTGCTGGCGCAGACCGGATTTCCGCCCACCAGACTGCAGATTGAAGTGACCGAAGGCCTGCTGCTCGAC